>NZ_JBKBEX010000012.1:12500-146531 GCF_047303325.1 Polaromonas sp. CT11-55
TCATGGCGACTTACCAAACCAATGCAAACTCCGAATACCGATGAGTACAGCTTGGGAGACAGAGCACCGGGTGCTAACGTCCGGACTCAAGAGGGAAACAACCCAGACCGCCAGCTAAGGTCCCTAAAATTGGCTAAGTGGGAAACGAAGTGGGAAGGCTATAACAGTCAGGATGTTGGCTTAGAAGCAGCCATCATTTAAAGAAAGCGTAATAGCTCACTGATCGAGTCGTCCTGCGCGGAAGATGTAACGGGGCTAAGCCAGTTACCGAAGCTGCGGATTTGCAATTTATTGCAAGTGGTAGGAGAGCGTTCTGTAAGCCTGTGAAGGTGGTGGTGTAAACCCTGCTGGAGGTATCAGAAGTGCGAATGCTGACATGAGTAGCGTTAAAGGGGGTGAAAAGCCCCCTCGCCGTAAGCGCAAGGTTTTCTACGCAACGTTCATCGGCGTAGAGTGAGTCGGCCCCTAAGGCGAGGCAGAGATGCGTAGCTGATGGGAAACAGGTCAATATTCCTGTACCGATGTGTAGTGCGATGTGGGGACGGAGAAGGTTAACTCAGCCAACTGTTGGATATGTTGGTTCAAGCCTGTAGTCGTGCCTGGTAGGTAAATCCGCCGGGCTTAGATGAGGGGTGATAACGAGTCTGCTTGCAGACGAAGTGAGTGATACCCTGCTTCCAGGAAAAGCCACTAAGCTTCAGCTACACACGACCGTACCGCAAACCGACACTGGTGCGCGAGATGAGTATTCTAAGGCGCTTGAGAGAACTCAGGAGAAGGAACTCGGCAAATTGACACCGTAACTTCGGAAGAAGGTGTGCCTTTAGTAGGTGAACCATTTACTTGGGGAGCCCAATGAGGTTGCAAAAAATCGGTGGCTGCAACTGTTTATTAAAAACACAGCACTCTGCTAAGACGAAAGTCGACGTATAGGGTGTGACGCCTGCCCGGTGCTGGAAGATTAAATGATGGGGTGCAAGCTCTTGATTGAAGTCCCAGTAAACGGCGGCCGTAACTATAACGGTCCTAAGGTAGCGAAATTCCTTGTCGGGTAAGTTCCGACCTGCACGAATGGCGTAATGATGGCCACACTGTCTCCTCCTGAGACTCAGCGAAGTTGAAATGTTTGTGATGATGCAATCTCCCCGCGGAAAGACGGAAAGACCCCATGAACCTTTACTGTAGCTTTGTATTGGACTTTGAACAGATCTGTGTAGGATAGGTGGGAGGCTTTGAAGTGTGGTCGCTAGATCGCATGGAGCCAACGTTGAAATACCACCCTGGTGTGTTTGAGGTTCTAACCTAGGTCCATTATCTGGATCGGGGACAGTGCATGGTAGGCAGTTTGACTGGGGCGGTCTCCTCCCAAAGTGTAACGGAGGAGTTCGAAGGTACGCTAGGTACGGTCGGACATCGTGCTAATAGTGCAATGGCATAAGCGTGCTTAACTGCGAGACTGACAAGTCGAGCAGATGCGAAAGCAGGACATAGTGATCCGGTGGTTCTGTATGGAAGGGCCATCGCTCAACGGATAAAAGGTACTCTGGGGATAACAGGCTGATACCGCCCAAGAGTTCATATCGACGGCGGTGTTTGGCACCTCGATGTCGGCTCATCTCATCCTGGGGCTGTAGCCGGTCCCAAGGGTATGGCTGTTCGCCATTTAAAGAGGTACGTGAGCTGGGTTTAAAACGTCGTGAGACAGTTTGGTCCCTATCTTCCGTGGGCGCTGCAGATTTGAGGAAGCCTGCTCCTAGTACGAGAGGACCGGAGTGGACGAACCTCTGGTGTATCGGTTGTCACGCCAGTGGCATTGCCGAGTAGCTAAGTTCGGAAGAGATAACCGCTGAAAGCATCTAAGCGGGAAACTCGTTTCAAGATTAGATCTGCCGGGGCCTTGAGCCCCCTAAAGAGTCGTTCAAGACCAGGACGTTGATAGGTCAGGTGTGGAAGCGCAGTAATGCGTTAAGCTAACTGATACTAATTGCTCGTGCGGCTTGACCCTATAACTTTGATTAATTCGAAGTTGTTATGCCAAGTTGACGCATTCAAAAAGCACAGCCCAGCAGCTGTGCGAATCTAAATACAAGCTGATTAGCTCTATGAATTCGATGGATTGTTCTTTGGACAATCTGTCAAAAAGTTATGCCTGATGACCATAGCAAGTTGGTACCACTCCTTCCCATCCCGAACAGGACAGTGAAACGACTTAGCGCCGATGATAGTGCGGATTCCCGTGTGAAAGTAGGACATCGTCAGGCTCTTACAGCAAGGAACGCCCGGTTGATTTTTGATCAGCCGGGCGTTTTCTTTTGTGCATTCAGTATTTGAGCCTAGTGACTGGACATTAAAAAGCCTGCATGGATTCATGCAGGCTTTTTTCGTTTGTGGGGGAGGCAGAAGGACGGAAGAAGATGCCTGGTGAACAGTCCGGCGCAGCGCAAGAGAAAGCTCCCAACGCCAGATACGAATTTACCAAGCAGGCTCAAGCATTCGCGATGCAGCTGCCGTCCCTCTGTGCGACGCCGGCCGCGACCAGCTCGGCACTGAGCTGCTCTATCCATGCGCGGGCGGGGACATCGGCGAAAAACTTGCCTTTGATCTGCATGAAATACGGCGTTTCAATGGCCCACTGCATAAACGCATCAAAATCCTGGCGCTGGGTTTCCAGTAATTTGAATTTCAGCAGGACTTTGGCGGCATGGTGAGCATGTCTGCCTGGATTGCCGACAAACGAATCCAGGCGTTGGCGCGCGCGCGCCAGCACTTGCGGTGCATACGCGAAGACGCGGCCATGCCCGGGAACAACGATTTTCGGGTTCAATCGTTCAATCAAATCCAGCGTCGCGGCCACTTCGGAGAAGGCATCTGCCCCTTCGAGTTCGGGAAACACCACGCCAAACCCGTTTTCCCACAAGGCATCGGCGGAAATAAGTACGCGGCTTCGCGGTTCGAAGAAGATCAGCGAGTGGGGATCATGGCCGGGCGCAGCATGAACCTCCCACATTTCAGTTCCAAAGAGCTTGGAACTTCCCGGCCGTAGCGCCCGCGTGAAGCCAAATTGCGGGCAAAGCTGTCCGGTCGGCAAATATGTCAGCGCTACCGGGTCCCAATCAGCGACCTGTTGTGCGTGACCAGGAGGAATCAGGGTGCGGAGATCGGGGTAACGCGCCTGCAAAGCCGCATTGCCGCCGCAGTGATCGCTGTGCAAATGCGTGTTGATCAGGATATCGAGTGGCCGCGGGCCCAAAACGGACTCCACCAAGGCCAGCGTCTGCGGCGCATGTGTGCAATACCCGCTGTCCACCAACACGGTTTCGCCGCCGCCGGTGAACAAAATATTATTGGCGGAGAGCCAGCCGCGCTCAAAAACATGGACCCCCGGCGGCAAATCCGGCTGGGCCATCAGCAAATTCCCGCGAAAAAGTACTCAGGCTGACGCGCGCAACTCACGCCTGAGGATTTTTCCGACATTGGTTTTGGGGAGGTCATCGCGGAATTCAATGTATTTGGGGCGTTTGTAGCCGGTGAGATGCTGCTTGCAATAGGCACTCACCTCGTCTTCGGTCAGCGTAGGGTCATTCTTCACGACAAAAACCTTGACGGCTTCCCCTTGTTTGTCGTCGGCGATGCCGATGGCGGCGCATTCGACAACGCCTGGGCACAGGGAAATCACGTTCTCAAGCTCATTGGGGAACACATTAAAGCCCGAGACGATGATCATGTCCTTCTTGCGGTCGATGATTTTGGTGTAACCGCGCTCGTCCATGATGCCGATATCGCCGGTGCGCATAAAACCGTCTGAAGTGAATGCCTTTTTGTTTTCCTCAGCTTGCTGGTAGTAGCCCGTCATGACCTGCGGGCCCTTGATGCAAATCTCGCCGGATTCGCCCAACGCAAGCGATTTTCCCTCATCGTCCTTGATCGCGACCTCGATGCTGGGCAGGGGCAGGCCTATGGTGCCGGTGAATTCCTTGTTGATCACCGGGTTGTTGGTGCCGATCGCGCAGGTCTCGCTCATGCCCCAGCCTTCGATCATGGGGCAGCCCGTGACTTGCAGCCAGTGTTTCGCCGTCCCCTCGGATGCGGCCATGCCGCCCGCCTGGGAGACGCAAAGGCTGGAAAAATCAACCGTCTTGAATTGCGGATGTTGAAGCAGCGCGTTGAACAGCGTGTTGACCGCAGGCAACATATGGAAGGGTCGCTTCTTGAGAACCTCGATGAATTTGCCGAAGTCGCGAGGGTTGGGAATCAGCGTCAGGTGGGCCCCCCAGCGGATGGTGAGCAGGCACAGCGTCAGCGCGAAGATGTGGTACAGCGGTAAGGCTGCAATATTGTTGGTTTTGCTGACGTCGCCCACGCGCTTTAAGGCGGGCGTGAACCACTCCTCCGCCTGCAGGATCGCGGCAACGATATTGCGATGGGTCAGCACCGCACCCTTCGACAGGCCGGTGGTGCCGCCGGTGTACTGCAGAAACGCAATGGAATCCAGTGTGCTTTGAGCGGGCTTAAGCGCCAGGCGGCTGCCCTCGGCAATCGCGCGATTGAAAGCGGTGACAGTGCGCCCCTCGCTCAACGGCAGCTTGTAAGCCGGCACCAGCTTGGCAAGATGGCGGACGGCAAAAGTGATCCACTGGCCGTACCAGAAGCCGAGCAGATCGCCCATGGAGGCTACGACGACCTTCTTCACCGGCGTGCGTTCAATCACCTCAGCGAGGGTGGCGGCGAAGTTTTCCAGGATGACGATGGTCGTCGCGCCGGAATCGCGCAACTGGTGCTCCAGCTCCCGCGCGGTGTACAGCGGGTTGACGTTGACGCAGGTGTAACCCGCCCGCAGGATGGCCGCCATGGTGACGGCGAACTGCGGCACATTGGGCAGCATGATGGCCACGCGAGCGCCGGGCTCCAGGCCCAGGCTCTGCAGCCAGGCGCCCAATGACGACGAGAGCTCGTCGAGTTGCCCATAGCTCATCCAGCGGTCCATGCACACCGAAAAGGGCTTGGCCGCATTTTTCTTGAAGGAGTCCTCCAGCAGGTGAGTGAGCGAGCGGAACTGTTCGGTGTCGATCTCGTGCGATACGCCTTCGGGATAACTCTTGAGCCAATGCTTGTTCATACAAACTCCTTGCGGCTCATTGTGAAAGCCGCCAAGCGGAATCCGTATGGGGCTTGTCCTAATGTGGGCGCGATATCAGGGCCCGGCAGCGAGCAAATGGCTCAATCGGGTCTCGCAGGTGACAGCATCGTCCTCAAACAGGGAGTGGATCCACGCTGTCTCGCGGTCTTTGATGAGCCTGAGGAACTCACCCGCGCCGCGCATGGTGGCGAAGGCATCGAAGCCGGTCTCCAGGAAGTGTTGCAGTGAATTCAGCCCGGCCGCGGCTGCGGGTCCGCGCATCATTTTGAGCAAGGTGCGAAGGCCGAACGTGCGGGTCAGGCGGTCGAGTTCCTGTCCCAGATGCAGCACCACCTCCAGCTGCCGCTTGCGCGCGGCGATATCCCCCACGCGGCGCCAGCAGCGGATGTAGCGGGCACATACATTACTCTGGGGCATGCTCCCCATGTCCGCCAGCCACTCGCGCGCCATCAGGTCGTCGAGCTGCTCCGTCAGCGCGTGCACTTCCGCCAGCGCGGCCGCGGTGTTGACCACAGGCTGCGGAAAAAGCTTGGCGATGGTGCCGGCGATGCGCGCGAACTGCTGGTCGCGTTCGGCGTAGTCCTTGTCGCTGTAGAGCTCCTGCAGAAAAAACGTGGCCGCGGTTTTATACCGGTGGCTGTGCAGCAGGTCGGAGTAAGTAGCTTGAAAACGGCGTGCTTGGAAGCGCTTGAGCTCGGCATTGGCCAGAGCCAGTGGCGGATCGGCCCTGTGCTGTTGCCTGAGCTTCGCCACGGTCTCCAGCGCGTCGTGTATTTGTTGTGCGGAGGCGTCCATACAAACCCGGAGTGTATCTAGGTACGGGCCCCTATTGAAACCCAAATGCGCGTGAGAAACTTCCAGCATGCACAGAAGAACGCTCCTCAAGCTCAGCGCCGCGTCGGCCGCCGTGCTGCTGGTGGCCGGCGGTGCGGCAGCATTGCTGCAGCCGGGCCTGGCCGGTGGCGCGCTGAGCGCGTCGGGGCGTGAGGTGTTTTCGGCCGTCGGTCGGGCCGTGCTCGACAAAACACTGCCAGCCGATGAGGGCGCGCGGCAAATCGCATTGAACGGCCTGCTCGGCCGCATCGATGTGCTGGTGCTGTCCTTGCCGCCCTACGCGCAGGCCGAGCTGTCGCAGTTGCTGGCCTTGCTGGCGAGTGCCGCTGGCCGGCGCGCGCTGGCCGGTTTGAACCAGCCCTGGCATCAGGCCTCCGTCACCGACATCCAGCAGTCGCTTCAGGATATGCGCCTTTCCTGGATGGCACTGCGGCAGCAGGCCTACGCCGCCTTGCACGACATCACCGCAGGCGCGTATTTCTCCGATCCGGCCAGCTGGGCGCTGCTGGGATATCCCGGGCCCATGAAGATATAAAGATCCCGAAAGCAGAATGAGCCAACTGAAAGACCCGATCCGCGAAGGCCTCGCGCGCGGCTGGAAAGTGATGGGCGGCGCGTTGCCGCCGGCGCCCGAAAAACTCAGTTGCGATGTCGCCATCATAGGCAGCGGCGCAGGCGCCGGCGTCACGGCCGAGCTGCTGGCCAAGGCCGGCCTGCAGGTGGTGATGGTTGAAGAGGGCCCGCTCAAAAGCAGCAGCGACTTCAACCAGAAGGAATCCGAAGCCTATCCTTCGCTCTACCAGGAAAGCGCGGCGCGCAAGACCGAAGACAAGGCCATCAATATCCTGCAGGGACGCTGCGTGGGCGGCTCCACCACGGTGAACTGGACCAGCTCCTTTCGTACGCCGGGCTCCACGCTCAAATTCTGGCAGGACCGGTTCGGGCTGGACGGCTACACCACCGAAGCACTGGCGCCCTACTTTGCCCAGGCGGAGCAGCGCCTGAACATCACGCCCTGGCTGGTTCCCCCCAACGAGAACAACGACTTGCTGCGCCGGGGTGCGGCCAAGCTGGGGATTCCCGCATCGGCCATTTCGCGCAATGTCAAAGGCTGCTGGAACCTCGGCTCCTGCGGCCTGGGTTGCCCGACCAATGCCAAACAGTCCATGCTGGTCACCACCATTCCTGCGGCGCTCGACAGGGGCGCGCAGCTGCTGACCGAAACCCGCGCGGAACGCTTTGAGCTGGCCAACGGCAAGGTCACTGCGCTCTTGTGTCGCAGCGTGGGCGCATCGCCCGGAACGGCGAGCGGCGCAACCAAGATCGTCGCCAGACACTATGTGCTCGCCGGCGGCGCCATCAATTCGCCGGCCGTGCTGCTGCGTTCGCAGGCGCCGGATCCGCATGGCGTGCTGGGCATGCGGACCTTTTTGCATCCGGTGGTCATGTCCTCCAGCGTGTTTGAGCAAAAAGTGGAGGCCTGGAGCGGTGCACCGCAAACCATTTACTCCGACCATTTCCTGGAGACCCAGGCAATAGACGGCCCCATAGGCTACAAGCTCGAAGCCCCGCCGCTGCACCCGGTGATTTTTGCTTCGACCGTGCCGGGCTTCGGCCAGGGCCAGCACGACTTGCTCAAATCCTTTCCCTACAACCACACCCTGCTGGCGCTGCTGCGCGACGGTTTCCATGACGAATCAAAGGGTGGGCAGGTCAAGCTGCGCAGCGACAACTCCGCCGTGCTGGCCTACCCGCTGACGGACTACGTCATGGAAGGCGCGCGCAGGGCGCTTTTGTCGATGATGGAGATCCAGTTCGCGGCGGGCGCGAAACAGGTGCTGCCGCTGCACGAGATGGCCCAGCCCTACACCTCCTGGACGCAAGCCCGTGATGCGGTCAAGGCCTTGCCCCTGAAACCCCTGCTGACCCGGGTGGTGAGCGCCCACGTCATGGGCGGCTGCGGCCTGGCTGGCAACGAACGCCAGGGCGTCGCCCGGCCGGACGGTGTGCATTGGCAAATCGAGAACCTGTCCATCCACGACGGTTCGCTGTTCCCGACCAGCATAGGCGCGAACCCGCAGCTGTCCATCTACGGCATGGTGAACCGCCTGGCGCAGGGCCTGGCGGCCAGGCTCTCGGGCCGTGGTGTCACACTGGCCTGAGATACTGCGGCTTGCTACCGCTTTTTTCTCCTTTGCCTGACCGATGCTGGCCCAACTACAAAGACTCATCACCCTGTCCCTGGTCGCCGCGGCCTTTGGCTGGCTGTTCTGGTTTCTCGGCGATTCCCCGTTTCTGGCGGTTGCGGGCTTTCTGGCCATCGCGCTGGGGTACACCGTTTTTCTGGCCCTCGAATTCGTCGTTCTTCACCACGTCAACAAGCGGGACCCTGAGCCCCGGCCCAGTTGGGGGGAGCTGTTGCGCGCCTGGCTGGGGGAGACCCTGACGGCGCCGCGCGTGTTCTGCTGGCGCCAGCCTTTTCGCATGAACGTGGTGCCGGACCAACTCGCGCCCGCCGACGCGCTCCAGGCGCGCCGCGGCGTCGTGTTTGTGCACGGCTTCTTTTGCAACCGCGGCTTGTGGACACCCTGGCTACAGCGCGTCCGCGCTAGCGGGCGGGCTTTTGTTGCCGTCAACCTTGAACCCCTGTTCGGCTCCATCGACGACTATGCGCCGCAGATCGATGAGGCCGTCCGCCAAGTCACCGAAGCCACCGGGCTGCCGCCGTTGCTGGTGTGCCACAGCATGGGCGGGCTCGCCGTGCGGGCCTGGCTCAAGCGTATGCGAGCCGAATCCCGCGTCTTCCATGTAGTCACCATAGGCTCGCCGCATCGCGGAACCTGGCTGGCGCGCTTCGGCCACGGCCACAACGGCCGGCAGATGCGGCTGCAGTCCGACTGGCAGGCCCAACTGGACCACGAGATGCCGGCGGACCGCCATACGCTGTTCACCTGCTGGTACTCCAATTGCGACAACATCGTGTTCCCGACCTCTACCGCCACCTTGCCGGGCGCCAACAACCGCCTGATCCGCGGCGCTGCCCACGTGCAGATGGCATTCCTGCCTGAAGTGATGGATGCCACCCTGGCCATGCTGGAGCGCGAGCCGGGCTGAATAACAGGGCCGCCGGAGCGGTGGAATTCGGCAATCCGGGCGGATTCGTGTGAATTTCTCACAAGAATGACCCGTCATATTCACTATCTACATTGGGCCGGGCTTTTTATGCTCGTCTTCATCTATTTGTAGGATGGAGTGCCTCCCGTGACCCTGTTTGCACAGCCCAATGCCGTCTTCCTGGAGGCCGCGCCTTCATTTCCCCTGGACGAGACCGATTCGGTGCCCGCCCTGCTCGCCTTCCTGGTGGATGAGCTGGCCCACGGGGTGCTTGTCGTCAGCGCCCAGGGAAAGCTCCTGCACGTCAACCAGGCCGCCCGGCGCGAGCTGGACCGCTGCGTCGTACTGGGTGCGGAGCGGGGCGAGTTGAAAGTCCTCATGCCACCCGATGCCAAGGCTTTCCAGACCGCCCTGGGCAAAGCCATAGCGGGCAAGCGCGGCCTCATCAGGCTGGCGGGCGAGGGCGCGGATTTCACCCTGGCCCTGGTGCCGCTGCAGCGCCAGATGGGCGTGCCCTGCGACCGGATCGCGCTGGTGCTGTCGCGTGTGGGTGTGAGCGAGTCCGGTGTGTTCGGCGCGTTTGCCCGCAACCACGGCCTCACCCACACGGAAGAGCAGGTGCTGGTCCTCCTGTGCCGCTGCCTGAGCACGCCCGAGATCGCCATCCAGATGAAAGTCGCGGTCTCCACCGTGCGCAGCCACGTGCGCAGCCTGTGCGCCAAGACCGCTTCCAGCGGCGTCCGGGAACTGGTCAACCGCGTGGCGATTTTGCCACCCATCGCCCCCGCGCCGGTCGGACAGATTCATTGATCGCCGCAGGGGGGGCGGCAACGTGCTAGATTACGGCTCATCATGAGTCCGCAAATACCTCCCGAAGAAGATCTTTACGCTCACTTGACCCCCGAATTACGCACCCTCGCCATGCGCGGCGTGGTACGCACTTACCCCAAGAAGGCGGTCGTCATCAACGAAGGGGAAATCGGGGACAACCTCTACGTGCTGCTCAAAGGCAGCGTCAAGGTGTTTTCCATGGACGAAAGCGGCCGTGAAATCACCTACGGCCGGATTCACTCCGGCGACTACTTTGGCGAGATGTCGCTGGACGGCGGACCCCGCTCCGCCTCGGTCATCACCCTGGAACCTTGTACCTGCGCCGTGTTGAGTCGTGCCGAAGTGAGTGAGCACTTGGTGTATGAGCCCGGATTTGCCATAAATCTGGTGGTCCAAGTGATTCGCCGCGCGCGTGCCGCCACGGAAGCCGCCCGCAATATGGCGTTGCTCGACGTATATGGGCGATTGATTGCCGTGTTGGAAGAGCACGATGACGTGGCGACCCGCGATACCGCAGAGGGTGTGACGCTGGAGTCCATCACCCACCAGGACATCGCCAGCCGTGTCGGCGCCTCGCGCGAGATGGTGAGCCGCCTGCTCAAAGACCTTGAAAAGGGCGGCTACATCGAGATGGGCACCAAGCGCATCACCCTGCTCAAGAAACTGCCCAGCCGCTGGTAGCGGCGAAGGCGTCTTATATCGCGTTGAAGATCCGCCGCGTTTCCTGCGGCGCTGCGTCACTGGTGCCCCTCAGCCGGACCGCCGAACTGCTGTAGGTGCCTGCAGCCCGAACTCCCGTCATGATGGGATTTTCATCACTGAACGCCGCGGTGCTGGGGGTCTTCACCACGCCGGGACGCTCTGGCCTGCTTGCATCGGGGTCAGGCTTCTGCGGGGAGTAATGCGCCCAATGCGACCCCACGATCCGCGTGCCGCCCACGGACACCGTCTTGCGCCCGGTGGCAATGCTGTTGAAGTTGCCGCTGCGCCGGATCAAGGTCGGATTGTCGGGGTGATCCACGAAAGAGCCCGGGTTGCCGCTCATGTCGTACAGCTTGTCTTCAAAGTGCGACTGGCGCCCGCCTCGTGGGCCGGTCACCACGTCGTCACGTTCCACATAGGCATCTATCGTGACCTTGCCCGGCTGCGTGTTGGTCAGCTTGATCTGCCATACGCCGCTGGGGGCCGTGGCCACGCCTTTGTCGAAACTGAAGGTGGGTGCCAATGCGATCAGCGCGCAAGTGCCGTGTGTGCCGGTGGCCACGCTTTTGGGGTAAATCAGCGCGCACAGCGGCTGCGTGCCGTTGCCCGTCCACATGCGGGACTCGCCGAAGCCCAGGGCTGGCAGTGCAGCCTGTCCAGGTGGCGTGATCTCTATCCGGATGCCATGGGCCTGCGGCGGCAGCCATAGCTCTAGGAAGTTCTCGGTGGCGTCATCGGGTTGCCCGCGCCAGTGCAGTACTGCGTGCTCATTTTTTGCCAAGGTCACGTTGGCGTGCGTGCGCAACTGGTAGCTGTTGCCTGCCGCCAGCACGATCCGCAGCCGCTGGCCGCACAGCGTGATCAGCTGGTCCATCGCCGCTTCCAGCAGTGAACTCCCGTCATGCGGCCCGGCCAGGGTGCCGAAGCTGATGTTGGTCACGATTTTCGTATCATGCGCGCAGCGGGAAAGAACATACATCAATCCATCAAGGACGTGTACGTTCATCGAGCCACCCGAAGTATCGGCCACAGTGTCGTAGTCCAGCTGCACCGCGATGATGTCGCTGCGGCTGGCATCGTCATCGGCCAGGGCCCAGCTGGCCGGCCCGTCAAAGCCGGGCGGGAGATCGGCCATCTGCGCCATCAGCGTGCGCGGGCCGCAAGCCAGGTCCAGCACATGCGTGCCGTGACTGACGCGCTTTTGCAGTGCTTCGAGCTTGAAATGCCGGTACACCTCGCCTTCGTCCACCAGGCCGTTGTAGCTGCGCTGCTGCATCGCGTGGTTGATGTCGGCGGCCGTCAGCTCATGGCCGTAACCCAGGCCAGCGGGCGATCGGCCTACGCCTTTGCCGTCCTGCCGCCAAAAGTAGCGCGTACGCGCCTTGCCTTTGTGCAAGAAGCTGGCATTCGCAAAAGCCAGCCCGTCGTCGATCAGCGCCATGACCTTGCCCTTGAGTAGAGGCGGGGCGCCGGTCGTCGTCCCGATGAAGCCCGGGCCTTCCGTGTGAAGGCCGGCGGCCAAACCCAGTTCCAGCCGCCTGACCAGCGCATGCAGGCTGCCGCCAGGCTGGATGTGCTTGAAGAACGCCGGCTTGACGCGGGCCGTGCAGTAGCGCAGCCCCACCGGCGCGGCACTGGAGGTGTATACCGGCGGCACATGCAGCCATTGCGGCGAGGCAGCGCTTATGAACTGGGCGATGCTGACGCCGGGGTTCAGTTCAATCGCCACGGCAAGCCACTTTGGCTGCGTGCCGCCGTAACCCGCGAAGCTGTCGGTCTCGGCCCATACCAGGTAGGGATCGAAGCCTTTCGTCGCGTCCGGCTTGGCCCAGTCAATGCCGGTGAAGCCGCCCTTGGGGAGTTTTTGCCAGGTCATGGGTGTCCTTACTTCAGGGGTTCCCACTCTTTGGCCGCCTTGGACCACATAAAGGCCAGCAGCGGCGAGGCCGCCACGGTACCGATCCTGCTGAGGTACTGGTAGTAGCCGCTGTGGTTGTCGTCCATGGAAACACGCAGATCGAAGTCAACGACCTTGCCCTGGGCGTCATGGAATTTGCGGCCGTCGAAACCGCGTTCGTGGAGCTGGTTGTTGCCAAGGCAGCGCGCCGCGAAAAACTCGCCCAGCGCTGTTCCGAGCAGCCGGCCCACGGCGCTGTCCACCGGATAGTGCAGGCCTGCCACCGTGCGGTTCACCGCGATACGCGCCGCTTGCCGTTCCAGTTGCTCCCGGTATTTGGCCCCCGTGCCGTTAGCGTTTTCAAGCAAGGCCAGCAGCACCGTGGCGACGGCGAAGGCTTCGGTGGCGTGGCCACTGGGCCAGCTGGCATGGCCGGGAGTGTCTATCATGGGCTGGATCTGCGGTGACAGCTCCATGGGCCGTGGGCAGGCGAAGGCGTGCTTGAAGCGCATTTCCACGTCGGACGTGAAGGTCAGTACCAGGGTGATCAGCTCCAGCGTCCATTTATGGCGGTGCGGCTGCAGGCCCACGATGGATCCCCAATACGGGACCTGGGGCGTCATCTGGCTCAGGATTTCGCTGCCGCGGTCTTCACGCAGCTCTGCGTAGTTGGCCACCAGTTCCACCTGCTGCTTGAATACCTTGGCCGTGGGCCGGATCAGGCGGACAATGGCGTGGACCTTCAGCGGCCTCCTGTTGAGGTCCACAAATGCCAGAGTGACCGACTCGCGGGCATGCTGGACACCGAAGTGAAGTCCGCCCAGGAGTTCAAGCTCACAGACCTGCAGGCGCCGCTCGGCGGCCCACTGCGCCAATCGATCTGGTTTGTCAATTGGAAGAGGCAGGTTGACTGGAAGGGTGGGGCCCTGGAATGGGCCGGTGAGGGCCGCGCGGCTTTTTGTCAGGGCATCCGCAAGCATCGGGTTGGCATCAGGCGCGCCATACCCACCGTAGCCACCATACCCACCGTAGCCACCATACCCACCGTAGCCACCATACCCACCGTAACCGCCATACCCACCGTAACCGCCGTAACCACCAAGGACGCTCATACCTACCTCCCGTTTGTTAATTGATGCTATTCCGGTACACCCGCCAGGCGAAGTGCTGCTATTAATTCTTGGCCGTGTGCGAACTTGCTGGTCGGGGATCGAGCGGCAAAGCTGCGCAGGGTGAAGCCTGGGTCAAGCTTGAGTAGTTGCGTCACCGTTTCGCGAGCTTCGACCAGTCTGTTGCTTCGCGCCTGAGCGATAGCAAGCGCACGGTAAGTTGACGTGTGCATGCGATTACTTTTGAGGGAGCGTTGGCCCAGCTCGATAGCCCGGTCATATGCATTGGCCGACGCGTTGGCTGTTGCTGCCAAGGAGTCGTAAAAATAACGCAATGGGTCGAGCGGGGTCAGCAATAAAGCCCGCTCGGTGCTGGAAACTGCGGCGGCGCCTTCGCCTTTGAACGCGTGAAGTGTTCCCTTGAGAAGCCAGGCCAAGGATTCATTCGGATTGATTGTCAGCGCCGTTTCGTAGCGGTCGCTCGCACCGTCCAGATCTCGGAGGAGATTGGTATGCACGAACCCGTCAATGGTCCAGGCCAACGCGCAATTGGCGTCTTCGTCGAGAGCTCTCTTGGTGCAATCTAGAGCGCGTTGGGTATCCCGCATGGGATCGTCAGTCCACCCTTGCTGCACTCTGAGTACGTACCACTTGGCTAGCCATGCGTGGGGTATGGGGTGGCGCCGGCTGCGATCAATCAGTGCCTCGAACATTGTGCGCGCACGATCGAACTCTGAGAATTGTGTCCGGTGCATGAGCGCAACCGCACCAAGAAGCAAAGTGAATCCTTCAAGCGTGGGCAGGGCTTGGCTACGCGCCCGCTGAAGCTGTTGCGTCATGACAGACGAACTGACCGCAGCTACCAGCCTGGCAATCAGTTCGTCATCCGTCGTAAACAGCCCATGGATTTGCCCCTTAAGGCTGTCCGCCCAAAGAATATGTCCTGTCTTTGCGTCGATTAACTCAACGAATAAGGCCAATTGCGTTCCGGCGCTGCGACAGGTACCCGACAGAATATAGGTGGCACCCAAATGAGTACGTATGTCTTCGATGTTTTCCGCTCGCTCGCGGAATACTGTGGTCGACAGGCGTGAGATCACGTGGAGCTCGGCAGTTCGGGACAGCGCGGCGATCGCTTCATCGGCCAAAGCTTCGCCAAGCAATTCATGGCCCGGTTCGCTGCTGCGCATTTTGAACGGAATAACTGCGATGGTTGGCCGCAAATTCAATTCGAGGGCATTGCCGTGTTGCACAATCGACGCGTGACCGGGTGGGCCGACGCGGTAGGCACGGATGGGCGCACTGACATGTTTGAGGTGGCACTCCCCCAGATCTTCGACATCAGCGTCAAGCATGGGCGCGAGCTGATCGCGCAACTCTGCGGTAACAACCATTTCCCCGGGACCTGCGAGGGTGCAGACGCGTGCGGTGAGATTGACATCGGTGCCATAGATGTCGTGATGATCCGTCACGAAACTGGCCAGGTGACCACCCATGCGAAGGAACATTTGCTGATCGGGGTGACAGCCTGCATTGACTTGCCGACTGAAGTCCTGCAAGGAAAATGCGGCTTTTATGCAACCTTGGGCATTGGCAAATTCCAGCATCAGCCCGTCACCCAGGCTTTTGACGATGCGGCCGCCATGCTGCGGCAGAATTTGCTGCTCAGCTTGCAGCACCAGTTGTTGCCACCTCTGTACGAAACCATCTTGATCTTGCTCCATGATCCTGACGGACTCCACCACATCCATGACCAGCAGCACCTTCGTGCTTCGGCCCATGCGGGTAGGTAATTCGGTCGGGGGATTCATCGTAACTGGCGTAACAAAGTTTTACCTCCTCATTTTGGAGGAGAACGCGGGTAATGGAAATACTGTGCGCGGCTTTATCTGCAGAAACATCGGAATTGTTATGCTTGAGCAAAACCCATGGTAGATTGCATTTAGCTGCGGTTTTTGATGCAAGGTCCGCTTTGCGGCTGCCTTATACAAAAACTGGGATGAACGTCGCCATCCTATGTCGCGGATGGGCTAGCCGCCTTGGGAAAAATATCGTCCGCAGTGTTCAACTTCTGATCCTGTGCTGAAGGCGATAGGGTGCCAGGTGAGCGAAAAGACCATCGGGATTCCAGATTGGATTAATTTTGCGCGTACTAATTGGGGCCGGTGTTTTTTCAGCGACAGGCTCCCTCCCGTTTCAAATATTGCCTTTTCTGATTCTGTCTCTCGTGTCGGAAGGGCGCATTGATATCGTTTATGCCGGATGGGTGGGCTCTGCATATCTCATCGGGATGCTTTTCAGCACCCTGTTATTGCCTCTTTTCAGTGTGATCATCACGCTGGGACAGTTCAGCGTGCAAAAGAGCTATTCGACGCTTGCGTACTTCCTGCCGCAGCAGTATTCCGGCATCATCCCGCCCGAAGAGCGCCGTCAGCGCCACGCCACGCGCGCGGTGCTGCGAATGGTGCTTGGGCGTACCGGTGTCGCTGCCGCTGACGTTCGCATTGGCACGGGAGCCTATGGCAAGCCTTGTTTGGTGGATTGCCGTGCCACCGGCTTCAGTTTGCCGCATTCGGGCGGCTTGAGCCTGTTGGCATTTGCGCCCCGGTTTTTTTCGCACTGAAGGGCCGAATTCGTGAAACCCGCCTACCGCTGTTTTTGTTTTGCCGTCCCGTCCAAACTCTTTCGCAAGCTTGCCGAAAAATCCGGGGAGGAAGGGCGCAAGCGAATTGACAGCCACATCGAGCACAGCATGCGCTTGCGCACGCATCGCCATGTCTGCGCCAAGCAGGCGGTGGTGCCCCGCACGGTCCAGTCTCCCCAGGGCTTCATGCCTGCACAGGCTTACCGCCGCAGTATTTTTAATGCCGGCTTCGACACCGACCTGCCGGGCAAGCCGGTGCGCCATGAAGGAGACAAGCCGGTCAAGGATCGCGCTGTGAACCAGGTCTACGACAACACCGGCATCGCCCTGGATTTTTTCCACCAGGTTTTCGGGCGGGATTCCCTGGACGACCGCAGCATGCGTGTGGAGTCGGCCGTGCATTTCGGCAAGGACTTTGCCAATGCAATGTGGACCGGCGAGCAGATGGTCTATGGGGACGGCGACGAGAACGTGGGGGGCTTCACCGAGGCGCTGGACATCATCACCCACGAACTGAGCCATGGCGTCATCCAGCACATGATTCCCGGAGGGCTGGGTGTGGTCAAACTGGCGCGCAAGGACCGCGAGTTCGAGGAGCAGACGCATGTGCTCCAGGGCCAGGCCGGCGCCCTCAATGAATCTTTCTCCGACGTCATGGGCAGCATGGTCAAACAGTGGCACCTGGGCCAGACGGCGGCTCAGGCCAACTGGCTGCTCGGCGAAAACATGCTCGCGCCGCAGCACGGCAAGGCCATACGCTCGCTCAAAGACCCCGGCAACCGCAAGCTGACCTGGTATGACGACGACCAGTTCAAGACCATGGAACAATACGTGGACGGTGCCGACGTCCACGACAGCTCGGGCATTCCCAACCATGCGTTTTACCTCGCTGCCCGAAAAATAGGCGGCTTCTCCTGGGAGAAGGCCGGCCCCATCTGGTACGAAGCCTTTCCCAAGCTCAAGCCCAAGGCCAGCTTCCTGGATGCGGCGCGGGCGACAAGCCGCGTGGCCAGCGCGCGCTTTGGCAGTAAGTCAAAAGAGTACATGGCCGTGGCCTCGGCCTGGCAGGCCGTGAAGGTCCTCCCCTAAGAAGCTATTCTCAGACAAAGCCACTCCAAGCCACTAATGCCTTGATTTGTTGCGGGGCTCGTGCAACGATTCGCTTAATGGTTTTTCCTGTTGTGGAGAGGGATAAATAGAAGATGTCGTTGCGCTGCGTTTCGTGCCTGACCGTGAACCCGGTAAGCAACCGGTTCTGCGGTAACTGTGGCGCCGCCTTCGGGCTCAGTGTGCAGGAGCCGTCCAATTTGCCCTCGCCGGTCTCTGAAATCCAGTGGGGTGCACTCAAGCACGCCACCATTGTTTTTGCAGACGTCGTCAGTTCCACCGAGCATGTGGCCGGCCTGGACCCCGAGCAGGCCATGGAGCAACTTCGGCCCGCCGTGCAGCGCATGTGCAATGCGGTGGAGCGTTTCGGCGGCACCGTCGTGCGCACGCTGGGTGACGGCATCATGGCCTTGTTCGGCGTGCCGCGCGCGCTGGAAGGTCACGCCAGCCTGGCCTGCGAGGCAGCGCTGGCGATGCAGGCGGCCTTCGAAGGGCCCGACTCGAGCCTGCGCATACGGGTCGGCCTGCATTCGGGCCAGGTTGCACTGGACCCCGAGGCGGTCGACGCCACCCGGGGTGGCGGTGTGCACGGCCACGCGATTCACCTGGCCAGCCGTGTGGTGGCCCTGGCCGAGCCCGGTGGCATCTGCATGACGGCCGATTGCCTGGCGCTGGTGCGTTCGGCCTGCGACGTCCGGCCCATGGGCAAACATCCGCTGCGGGGCATCATCGAGCCCGTCGAACTGCACGCCCTGTTGGGCATGAAAAACGACGTACAGAACCACAGTTTTCATGAAGCCGCGCTGTCGCTTTTTCGGGGACGGTCGCAAGAGCTGGCCGCGCTGCAGGACACGTTGCGCAACGCAGAGAACGGCGAAGGTTCCGTGATTGGTTTGTCAGGCGCGCCCGGCTCGGGCAAGAGCCGGCTCTGCCACGAATTTGCCCAGTGGTGCCATCTGCGCCACGTGCCCGTCTTCGAGGTCAGGACACAGCTCTACGGCCATGCCACGCCCTTGCAGCCGGTCCTTCAGTTGCTGCGTAGCTGTTTTTTCCAGATCGCGCCGACGCACGATGCCGCGGCCGCGCGGGAATGCATAGTGCGGGGGCTTGCAAAGCTGGGCGCCGTTTCTCCGGACGACCTCGCATTGCTCAGCGAGTTTCTCGGCGTGGCCGACGCGAACAGCCAGCCTTGCACTCTCAACCCCAAGGCACGGCGCGCCCGGCTGTTGGGTTTGTTGCACGAACTCGTGAAACAGGCCGGTGCCGCCACCTCCGTCATTGTTTTCGAAGATCTTCATTGGCTGGACGACGCCAGCGCGGAGTTTCTCTCGGCCTTGGTCGCCGCTGTCGCCGGAACCAGGACGCTGCTTCTGCTAAACTACCGGCCGGGCTACCAGGCGCCCTGGTGGACGATGCGCCATTTCCGCGCGATTCAGCTGGCGGACCTGAGTTTGTCCGATACGGAAGAGCTGGTGCGCGAGCGGCTCAGGCATTACCCCAGGTTGCTCGATTTTTTGCCGCTGATCGTGGAACGCTCCGCCGGGAATCCTTTTTTTGCCGAAGAACTGGCGCATTCCCTGATTGAAAAAAGTGCTGTACTGGCGGCTTCAAGCCAGAAAAAATCCGATATCGCCTCGCTGGCGCATGCCTTGCCGGCGACCGTGCAGGCCGTCATCGGCGAACGCATAGACCGGCTGGTGGTCACCCAGAGAACGCTGCTGCACGTCTGCGCCGTGATCGGCAAGGAAATTCCGCTGGCTGTGCTGCAGGACGTCGCCGTGTACCTGGTGAGCCAGCTGGAGAGCGGCCTGGACGGCTTGTGCGAGGCCGAGCTGCTGCAGTTGCTGCGCGAGATCGCCGGCGGGCGGCGTTTCGCCTTCCGCCACCCGCTCATCCAGGAGGTGGCCTACAGCACGCAGCTCAAGGCGCGGCGAGCCAACCTGCACGCCGCGGTCGCGATCGCCATGGAGGCGCACTACAGCGCGCAGCCCGGCGAATTTGCCGCGCTGATCGCCTACCACTACGAAGCAGCCGGGCAATTGCTTAACGCGGCGCAGCACGAGGCGCGCGCGGCGAAGTGGACCGGTTCCACGAACTCGGCGCAGGCCATCAAGCACTGGCGCAAGGTCTGGACCCTGCTGGACGGGCAGGAGCGGTCGCCGCAGGTCAACAGCCTGCGGGCCCTGGCCGGCGGGAGAATCGTCTACCTGGGCTGGCGAGAGGGCTTGAGTCCCGAAGAGGTCCAGAAGATCACCCAGGAAGCCATAGGGCATGCCAGCGAGGCCGACAGCCGGCTTGTTCAACTGCTGCTGTTCGCGCAGGGGCGGATTCTGCAGTCCGGCGGTGGCGCGGCTGATGATTATGTGGAGTGCGTCCTCAAGGCCTTGTCCCTCACACCGCCAGGCAGGGATGCCGGCCGGGTCGCGATGCTGAACGTGGCCCTGAGCCAGGCCTATGCCTGGGCGGGTCTGCTGGAGCAAGGCCTGGCGGCTAACGACGCCGCCATGCAGGGCGTCGCAAGCATCGACCAGTTTGACCGGGAATTCATCGACTTCAGCATTGAGCAGTGGGTGCTTGGCATTCGTGCGCGCCTGCTGATCCGCATGGGGCGCTTTGACGATGCGAAGGAATGCCTGCAAAAGATGCTGTCGGCCGACGAAGGACTGAACGATCCCGTGATCGGGCAAATCGCGCATCACCTGTCGGTCGAGCTCGCCTCCTGCTTTCAGAATGCCGCGCTGGCGCATGAGCATTCGACCAAAGTCTCCAAGATCGCCCAGGAGCATCGAAGCCCCTATTCAAGAGTGTTCGCGCTTTGGTGTAACGGCCTGGCCGAGGCGACCAGGGGCGACCTGGAGTCCGCGCACGAAAGCTACTCGCAGGCATTGGAGCTCATCATGGGGACTCGCGTTGGCGTGGAGTTCGAAACCGAGCTACGGGCCAGCCTGGCCGAGCGCCATTACAAGGCGGGTAATCTGGACGAGGCGTTGGTGATTGCGAAAGAGGCGGTCGCGCTTTCGCAGAAGCGAAGCAATCGCCTGACGGAATGCCGGGCGCTGATTGTCTGGGGAGGCGTGCTGCGCCAGGCAGCGGATGCGGGCGCGCTGGAAAGGGCCATGGGGCTTTTTAACCAGGCGGAGGAATTGATCAAGCTGACGGGCGCCAAAATGTACGAGCAGGCGCTGCTCAGTGAGCGGGGCCGGCTGGCCGAACTCATGGGTCGGTGACCGGCGCCTAAGCCAGGCGTGCCAGCAGCGTGAATTCACGCATTCCGTAGCCCTGAAGCACCTCAACCTGGGCGTGAAAGTTTTTCTCGCAATAGGACTGCCACACGCCGGGAGGGGTCCTGTAGAGCTCCGTCTGGGCCGTCTCTCCCTGGGCCAGCGGTGCGAGAAAATTCACCGCGAAACCTTTCCGGCTGGCGGCGCGCATGGCGGTCAAGGTCGTTTCGACGAAGTGGGTCCAGAGCGCCTCGCTCTGGTTCAGCTTCACGTTGAAGATGCCGCTGGCCAGCGAGTAGTCGGCCACGCGGGGGCTGGCATTGGCCACGAGAAATTCTGTCTGCGAACGCCTGCCCCACAGGCGGCGGGCCTCGTCGATCATTTGCGCCGACAGGTCCAGCCCCAGGTAGTCGACTTTCTTGCGCCGGTGCCGTTTTGCCAGGAATGCCAGCAAGGCCCCGTAGCCGCAGCCCAGGTCGTTGAGTGAGAACGATGCCTCCTGTCCGCACACACGCAGGAGCTGCACAAAGCGCAACTCCTGCGTCGGCTGGCAGGGCCAGGCCACCCCCAAAGGGGTGGCGCCGTGGGTCTTTATTTTCCGGGAGTAGTACTGCTCAACGTCCCGGTACAACTGCGCCAGGTGATCCCCGGTATGGAGGCTCCCGGTCATGGTGCGCAGCCGGCCCGCTTACTTCTTTTTGGCGGCGGGTTTTTTTGCCGCGGGCTTGGCGGCCGGCTTGGCGCCCGACTGCTTGACCGCCGAGATCGGCTGCATCGGGATGGAGATCGTCAGATAGTCCTGTTCCAGGTAGTGGATGGGCTGGCTCTTGTCGATGATCTTTACTTCCGTGTTGGCCTTGTCGCCTCGCATGTCATGGGAGGTGAAATAGACCGGCAAAGGGGTCTTGGAGGCCAGGTTCTTGATGAGCGCGTCCACGATGGCGGCGTCGCCGTCCAGGCCTTTTTTGTTGGAACCATGGCGGTACAGATTGCCCAGCAGGTTCTGCCAGAGGTTCTTGACCTCGTTGTTGCGGGCGCCCAGGTTCAGCGCGGCGCAGCTCATCTTGAACGAGCGTCCCTTCTTGAAGAGCTTGAACTCCTTTTGCAGGGCGACCATTTCCAGGATGCCGCCGAAATGCGATTCTTTGCCCTGCGAGGGCGCGAAGCGCAGGTTCAATTCATCCAGCATCGTTCCGATGTAGATGTCGTGTTCTTTCATGAAAAAGCCCATAAGTTTCTCCTGCTGTTTCGGTTAGTGGAATGAATGCGGTATTTTTGTAACTTTGCCACGGGCGTTGAACACCTCTTGTCAGGAGCCTTGTTTCCCCCGAAAACCGGTCATTTCGTGGATAAGGGAAAAACTCCTGTTTGGAAGGATATCGTAAGCGAAGTAACAAACTATTACGCCCTCTTTTTGTAGGAGGGATTACCCGGTAGGCAAAGGATTAGACCCGATCTGGCGCTTGTGAAAAAAAACCGCATCGAAGAGTGCCCTTGCACCGCGCTTTTCCGGGCCATTGCCGACAAAATAAGGGCCCTAGCTTCCTGAATCCCCCAGAACACAACAGCGAGAGTCCGGTATATGCCCTTGATCGTGGTGATTGATGATGACGCAGGCACGCGCATGCTGGTCACCCAGGTGCTCAAGAAGGAAGGCCATGAGGTCATGGAGGCCGATGACGGCGCCAAGGGCCTTGAGCTGATCCGCGAATTCAGGCCTGACGTGGTGGTCAGCGACATCCAGATGCCCCAGCTTGACGGCTTTGAGGTGCTCGACAGGGTGCGCAACGACGACGCGCTGGCCACCACTGCCGTGATTTTGCTGACCTCGCTGCAGGACCGCACCCACATGCGCCAGGGTATGACCACCGGCGCCGACGACTACCTGACCAAGCCCTTCGCCCCGCAGGAGCTGCGCGAGGCGGTCAACGCGCAGCTCAACAAGCTCACCCGGGCGGAGGCCATGCGCGCCCAGGTGGTGGACAAGGCCGTCCAGCTGGCGCTGGTGGAACAGGGCCAGAAGATCAGCGACCTCTACGAGCTGCGCATGGCGCAGTCGCTGAGCCAGCAGTGGCCCGAAACCGGCGCGGTGCAGGACAACGACAAATTCGCCAGCGCGACGGTGCTGTTCGCCGACATGCGCGACTACGGCCTGTGGACGCAGTGCCTGTCCGGCCCGGAACTCAGCGACGTCGTCAAGCGGCTCTACAGCAGCGTCGGCGACACCGTCTACCTGTTCGGCGCGCACTACATGCAGTTTGTCGGCGATGGCATGCTGTGCGTGTTTGTCGACGCCGCCGATACCCAGTCGGTCAACCACGGCCTGCGCGCCATTCGTGCCGCCCTGGGGCTGGCCGACGCCACCAAGCGCATAGACACCTATGTGCGCCAGCGCTTTCCGGAGCGGGGCCTGCCGAACTTCGCCCTGGGCGTGGCCCTGCACACCGGCCCCGTCGCCTTTGCGCGCCTGGACGGGCTGATAGGCCGCTCCGGCCAGACCACGCCCATAGGCGACACGGTGGCCGCCGCGCTCAGGCTGTTCCAGGGTCAGCCCCCGCTGGACTGGACCATCGCCGCCAGCGTGCAGGCCACGCGGCTGGTGACCGGCGCGGTGCGCACCGGCCGCCGCGCACTGGTGCAGATCGCCGGACGCGCCAAGCCGCTGGATACCGTGGAAATCGTGGGGCTGGCATGACCGCACCCCAGGTGGCGGCCGCGGCAGATAGCCTGCGCGGGCGCAGCTGGTC
The DNA here is from genome assembly GCF_047303325.1 of Polaromonas sp. CT11-55. NCBI lineage: Bacteria > Pseudomonadati > Pseudomonadota > Betaproteobacteria > Burkholderiales > Comamonadaceae > Polaromonas > Polaromonas sp. CT11-55. The sequence continues at coordinate 35,844 of NZ_JBKBEX010000012.1, forward strand.
GTTGCGCGCGGTGCTGGTCACCAGCCTGCTGCTGTTTTCGCTGGTGCCGGCCGCCACCGTGGGCTGGTTTTTGTACCGCAGCAACCTGCAAAGCGTGCAGACACTGGCCGAAAAAACCGTGGACGGTGTGGCGCAGCGGGCGCAGATCAGCACCCAGGAGCACCTGGCGCAGGCCCACGTCGTGCTCAACGGCCTGGTCCAGGACCAGCCCGGCGAGGCCGGCGTGGCGCGCGCCCGCCAGCTAATCCAGAACCCCGCCCTGTTCGAGCAGACCGCCTTTGCCATGACCCGCATGACGCCCCAGGTGCCCCACATGGTCCTGGCCACCCATCGCGGTGAATACCTGGGCGTCGAGGCGCTTGCCTCGGGCGGCGGCCACGCCACGCAGGTAGCGGTGCGCAAGGAAGGCGGCCAAGGCCGCATCTTCTTTTCCGCCGAATATGCCGGCGACCGCCGGCAAAAAACCAGCACCGAGGCCGCGAACCATGAGCCCCGCACCCGCGCGTGGTACCAGGGAGCGATGGAGAACAAGGGCCGCAGCTTTACTGCCGTCGCTCCTTCGGAAGCCCACAACCAGCTGCTGATCACCCTGTCGCAGCCTGTTTACGGCGCGGACGGCGGCTCGCTGGGCGTCTTCGCTGTCGACCTGCACCTGGCGCGTCTCAAGGAACTGCTGCAGACCATGGTCTTCAGTGCCCACGGTACGGCTTTCCTGCTCGACGAGAACGGCTTGTTGGTCGCCAACTCCACCATAGACCCGCTGTTCTCCGCGGCGGAGGGCAAGCTTGAGCGCAGGCGACCGATGGACAGCCGCAATGCCATCGTTCGCAGCGCTTACAACGAAGTTGCTTCCAGCCTGGGCAGGACGCTGCCCGACAGCGTGCAGCGCGTGGCCTTTTTGCACCGTGTGCCCATGGAGGGTGACACCCTGATCGTGGTGCTCAAGCCTTTCGGAGAGAACCTGGGCTTGCGCTGGAGCCTGGTGGTGGCCGCCCCCGAGAGCGATTTCGCCGCTGCCAGCCAGGCGGCCTTGCGCAACACCCTGGCCGTGATGGCCTTCGCGCTGGTGCTGGGCGCGGGGCTGGCGACCTGGCTGGCCTACCGCCTGAGCCGGCGCTTCCGGGGCCTGAGCGTCGCCGCTGCCCAGTTGGCGCGCGCCGAGGTGCCGCAGGTGCAGCAAAACGCCCGCATCACCGAGGTGCGGCAGCTGTCGCAGGCCATGCACGACAGCGCCGAGGAAATCCTGCGCAACCGCGCGGCCATCGCCGCGCAGAACGTCGCCCTGCAGGACGCCAACGAGACGCTGGAGGCGCGGGTCGCCAGCCGCACTGCCGAGCTGGCCGCTTCCCGCGAGGAGGCGCTCGCCGCGGCGCGCGCCAAGGCTGCCTTCCTGGCCACCATGAGCCATGAGATTCGCACCCCGCTCAACGGCGTGGTCGGCATGACCACCTTGCTGGCCGACACGCCGCTGGACCCCGAGCAGCGCGACTACCTGCACACCATGCGCGTCTCCAGCGACCAGCTGCTGGGCGTGATCAACGACGTTCTGGATTTTTCCAAGATCGAGTCCGGCAAGCTGGACCTTGAAAACGAACCGCTGAACCTGCTGGCCACCATCGAGGAGGCCTGCGACATAGGCGCGCCGCGCGCGCGTGAAAAAGGCCTGGAGCTGCTGGTCGACATGGGCGACGAACTGCCCACTTGGGTGCGCGGCGACGTCACGCGGCTGCGCCAGGTGCTGCTGAACTTCGTCAACAACGCCGTCAAGTTCACCGAGCGAGGCCAGGTCATCGTTTCGGCCCATGTGCTGGAGGACGCCACGCCCGAGCGCGGCGGGCTGATCGAGTTTCGCGTCAAGGATTCCGGCATAGGCATTCCGCTGGACCGGCAGTCCGCGCTGTTCCAGTCTTTCACCCAGGTCGACACCAGCACCACCCGCAAATACGGCGGCACCGGCCTGGGCCTGGCCATCTGCAAACGCCTGGCCGGCCTGATGGGCGGCGGCGTCGGGCTGGAGTCCGCGCCCGGGCAAGGCTCCACCTTTTGGTTCACCGCGCGGCTGGGTTATGCCGATGCGCCGGAAATCGCCAAGCTGTCCTCGCTGCACATGGTCAGCCTGGCCGGCAAGCGCGCGGTGGTGGTGGACGACACCCCGGTCAACCTGCGCATCCTCGACAAGCAGCTCAGGCGCTGGGGCATGGAGCCCGCCCTGTTCGAGCGCGCCGGCGAAGCGCTGGACTGGCTGCGAAGCCAGCCGCCCGTGGACGTGGTGGTGACCGACATGCACATGCCCGAGATGGACGGCCAGACCTTTGCCCAGACCCTGCGCGAGCGCCATCCGGACACCCGCATCGTGCTGCTGACCTCCGGCACCATGCCCACCGGCGAGCAGGCCAAGGTGTTCGACGCGCGCCTGCTCAAGCCCTACCGGCAATCCCAGCTGTTCGAGGCCATCGCCCGCGTTACCTCGGCGCCGGAAGCGGCCAAGGCCGTGGCTGAAACCGGCAAGGCCGAATCGCGCAACCAGTTCATCCTGGTGGCTGACGACAACGCCGTGAACCTCAAGGTGGCCCTGGCCATGCTCGCCAAGCTGGGCTACGAGGCCGCCACCGCCCTCAACGGGCGCGAGGCGGCGGACCGGGTAGCTGCCTCGTTGCGTCCCGAGGGCGGCGTGAGCAGCCGCGACGGCCCGCGGCCCTATGCCGCCATCCTGATGGATGCCAACATGCCGGTGATGGACGGCTTTGCCGCCTCGCGCGAGATCATCGCGGCCCACGGCGCGGCCGCACCGCCCATCATCGCGCTGACGGCCTCGGTGCTGGAAGAAGACCGCCAGCGCTGCCTGGCGGCCGGCATGGTGGGTTTCCTGCCCAAGCCGCTGCGCATCGATGAGCTGTCGGAGGCGCTGGCCCGCTACGCCCGCAAGCCCGAGGATGCCGGCGCCGCCAGAATCATGGCGGCCGAAGCGGCATCCGCCCAGGGCCCGCAGCCGCAAGCCGGGGCACCCTCAGTGGTCCTGATGGACTGGAGCCGCCTGGAGCAGTTCAAGGAGTTCGACGACGAGGAGCGCAGCATGACACGCGAGGTGATCGCGCTGTTCGCCAGCGACGCGCCGAACCGCATGGACGACATACGCGCGGCGCTGGAGGCCTCGGACAGCGCCGAACTCTCGCGGGCCGCGCACGCCCTCAAGGGGGCTGCGTCCAATGTCGGAGCCGAGGCTCTCAGCGACGCCTGTTTTGTGCTCGAGCAGTCCTGCCTGCAGGGCCAGTGGCCGGCCGATGCGGGCCAGCAGGTCGCGCGGGTGTGCGAACTGGCCGAGCAGACCCGTCTCGCACTGAACGACTGGATGGCCAGCCCGGCCTAGGCCGCCTTCGGTGCGCGGGCCAGTTCTTTGTAGAAAGGCGTGAAGTCCGGCTCCGTCAGGCGCAGCAGCGCCTCAAAGCTGTCGATCACGAAGTATTGCTGCTGGAAGGTGTCGATCTTGTAGGTCGACGACATGCAGCGCAGCAGCTCGGCGTTGTCCCGCAGCGGGATGCGTTTGGGCTCGGGAGACTCCACGCTCCAGGCCAGCTCGCCCGGGCTGCTCAAAATGCCGGCGCCATAGGCGCTGACTTCATGGCTGCCGCTTTTGTCGCGCATCAGGCCGAACTCGATGGTGTACCAGTACAGGCGCGAGAGCATCTCGACCGCGCCGGGAATCGGCTCTGTCCCATGGGTGCCGTGCTCCAGCGCATGCGCCTTCAGCGCGCCCTTGCCGTAGGCCTGAATATGGTCGGCATAGCTCGGGTCGAACAGCAGCGGCACGTGGCCGAACAGGTCGTGGAAAATGTCGGGCTCGACGATGTAGTCGAACTCGGCCGGCGTGCGTATCCAGTCCGTCACCGGGAACTTGCGGTTCGCCAGCAACGTGAAAAACGGCACCTCCGGGATCAGCCCCGGCACGCCCACCAGCTGCCAGCCGGTGGCCTTGAAAAGGCGTTCGTTGATGTCCTCAAAGCGCGGGATCGCGTCGCTCGCGCCCAGGCTGGGCAGGGCCTTGATGAAGGCGCTGCAGGCCCGTCCGGCCAGCAGGGCCGACTGGCGCGTGTAGAGGCGCCGGTAGGTCTCGTGGTCCTGCGCGGTATAGGCCGCGTAATTTTGCGGGCAGGTGTAGTCCGCGTTGACCTGGCCGCCGCGCGCATAGTCGCCGCGCGGCGGCCGGTCGGACTGGCCGTACACCGCCGGCGGCGGGGTGCTGCTGCTTTTGCTGTCGGCTACTTCAGCCATTGGCTCTCCACACGCTGGTATTCACCGCTGGCGCGCGCCAGGTGCAGCCACTGGTCGACGTAGGCCTTGAAGGGCACGTCGCCGCGCGGCAGCAGGTAGGCCATTTCGCCGTACTGCAGCGGCTTGTCGGGGTTGATCGCGCACAGGCCCGGCTTGAGCCTTTGCTGGGTGATGGCCTCGGCCGATTCGGTGACGAACACATCGGCGCGATTGGCCAGGATTTCGTCAAAAATCGTCAGATTCTCGGGGTTGAGCCGCATCTGCGCCTGCTTGAAGTTGGCGCGGGCAAACCGCTCGTTGCTGCCGCCCGGGTTGAAGATCACGCGCGTCGTCGGCTTGTCGATGTCCGCCACCGTCTGGTACTTGGCCACGTCGGCGCAGCGCGCGATAGGCGTCTTGCCGTTGACCATATAGGGAGCGCTGAAAAAAGCCTTCTTCTGCCGCTCGGTGGTCACCGAAATGCCGCCCACGGCCAAGTCACATTTGCCGGCCGTCATGTCGGGCATCAGGTTGGACCAGCTGGTCTTGACCCATTCAGGCTTCACGCCCAGGCTGGCCGTCAGCGAGGCCATCAGGTCCACGTCTATGCCCTCGAAGCTGCCGTCCGGCTTCTGGAAGCTGAAGGGCTTGTAGTCGCCCGGCGTGCAGATGCGCAGCACCCCGGCTTTTTGCACGGCGTCCAGGCTGGACGCGGTCTGGGCCGAAGCGGCGCCGCAGGCGAGCAGCGATGCCGAAGCGAGGCCGAGCAGGGCCAGGGGGCGTTGCAGTTTCAGGCGAAGGGACATGGCAATCTCCGTAAGGGGTGGTCGATGGGAGCTTTATTGTGCCCCCGCTTTTCAGGCTGCCTTTGCGTTCGCCAGAACCCCGCGGCGCATCTGGTCCAGCTCTATGCTCTCGAACAGCGCCTTGAAATTGCCCTCGCCGAAGCCGTCGTCACCCTTGCGCTGGATGAATTCGAAGAAAATGGGGCCCAGCTGGTTTTCACTGAAGATCTGCAGCAGCAGCGCGCCCTTTTTGCCGTCCACCAGGATCTTGCGCTTCTTCAGGTCCGCCACGCTTTCGCCGTGGCCCGGAATGCGCTTGTCGACCAGCTCGTAATAAGTGTCTATGGTGTCCAGCAGCTTGACGCCGCTGGCGCGCAGCGCATCCACCGTGGCGAACAGGTCGTTGCTGCCCATGGCGATGTGCTGTATGCCCTCGCCCTGGTAGCGGTCCAGGTATTCCTGGATCTGGCCGGCCTTCTCATTGCCCTCTTCATTGATCGGGATGCGGATCTTGCCGCAGGGGCTGGTCATGGCCTTGCTTTTCACGCCGGTGACCTGGCCTTCGATGTCGAAGTAGCGGATCTCGCGGAAGTTGAAGAGCCGCTCGTAGAAGCCCGCCCATTCGTCCATGCGGCCGCGGTGCACGTTGTGCGTCAGGTGGTCGATATAGGTCAGGCCGTGGCCCGTCGGGTTCAGCGCATCGGCCTCGACGCCGGGCAGCGGCTCAAAGTCCACGTCGTAAAAGCCGATGTTGCCGATGTCGCCGGGCTGCGCGCCGTTCTTGCCACGCCATTTGTCGATGAAATAAATGATGGAGTCGCCTATGCCCTTGATGGCCGGGATGTTGAGCTCGCCCGGGCCCGCCGTGTGGGCATAACCCCAGGCGCCCAGCGAAATCGCGCGCTCATAGGCGAATTTGGCGTCCTTCACGCGAAAGGCGATGGCGCATACGCTGGGGCCGTGCTGGCGCGCAAAGCGCTGCGCGAAGGAATCGGGCTCGGCATTCAGGATGAAGTTGATGCCGCCCTGGCGGTACAGCGTCACGTTCTTGTGGCGATGTTTGGCAATCGGCTTGAAGCCCATGCGCACAAACAGCGCCGCCATGGCGACCGGGTCGGGGGCGGCGTATTCGATGAACTCGAAGCCGTCCGTGCCCATGGGGTTGTCCCAGGCCGCGCCTTGTTCAAAGTTCAGGGCGGTGTCGTCGCGTGCATTCATGCATGTCTCCAAAATGTGGGGGTATGCATGGACTTTAGCGGCGCCTCTCGTCAGTTTTACTGCGAAATAGGGCGTTTGAATTGCTTGTAACGCAGTAAACCTGCAAAATAAGTGACATGGAAACACTCGACAAGCTCGATCGCCAGATTTTGCGCAAACTTCAGGACGACGGCCGCGCCACCTACGACCAACTGGCCGAACAGGTGGGCCTTTCGCCCAGCGCGGTGCTCAGGCGCGTCAAGCGGCTCGAGGAAAGCGGCGTCATAGACCGCTATGTGGCGTTGGTCAAACCAGAGGCCGTGGGCTTGGGCCTGACGGCTTACCTCAACGTACGGCTCGAAAAACACACCGAAAGCCACAAGCGCAACCCCATGGACCTGTTCCGCGCCAGCGTGCAGACCTGGCCCGAGGTGGCCGAGTGCGCCGCACTGACCGGCGAAATGGACTATTTGCTGCGTGTACTGGTCGAGGACATGGCCCACTACAGCCGCTTCATCATGGACACCTTGCTCAAGCACCCCAGCGTGCAGGACTGCAAAACCAGCTTCGTGCTGGACCGGGTCAAGGCCACCACGGCCGTGCCTTTGTAAGGCGTGGGGCGAGTCAGCCCCGCGTCAACAAGCGGGCAGCCAATGGCTGTGTGCCGAATTTGGCAGGATCAGGGTTTGAATTTCGTTGTTGTGATGCAACATTTTCATCTTCCAAAACCGGATCACTATGATTTTGATAGCTGAATGGGCCCTATTGGCGGGCCAAACTTGTGATTTGGGCCGGCCTCCCTATTCGCGACCTTTGAGAAACCCTTAGGCTGGGAATTCTAGGGAAAACCCTTATATTGAAGCCATGGTTTCACCCGGCACACTTTTAAAAGCATCCTACAACGCGAGCAAGGAGTTCTTCCGCCCGCCTGTAGCAGAGACGCGCGCGCCCCTGCAGCAGCCTGCCGCCGCCCCGCACGTCCAGCCGGTCATGGTCCCCATCCGTTCCATAGGCCCCAGCCACGGGGAACGCATCGCCACCCATTTGCTGGCCCTGGGCGAACACGACCGTTATTTGCGCTTCGGCTACGCGGCCAATGACGAGCAGGTGCGCCGTTACGTCGACAGCCTGAACTTCGACCGCGACGAGATCTTCGGCATCTACAACCGCAAACTGCAGCTGATCGCCATGGCCCACCTGGCGCACTCCACCGACCCCAACCTCAAGAGCTGCGCTGAATTCGGCGTCTCGGTGCTGGCCCAGGCCCGCGGCCGGGGCTACGGCTCGCGCCTGTTCGACCGCGCCGTGATGCACGCCCGCAACGACGGCGTCGACATGATGTTCATCCACGCGCTCAGCGAAAACACCGCCATGCTCAACATCGCCCGCAAGGCCGGCGCCACCATCGTGCGTGACGGCTCTGAAAGCGAGGCCTACCTCAAGCTGCCTCCGGCCGACCTGGATTCGCGCATGACCGAAATGGTCGAAGAGCAGATCGCCCAGACCGACTACCGCCTCAAGGTCCAGGCCAAGCAGTTCTGGGATTTGCTGGGCGTGATCCAGGAAGTGCGGCAAGGGGTTCGGGACGGTAGGGACCGGATGCCCATGTAGGTTCTTTGGGCTTGGCTGCCCGGGCTGGGCTTCCCTGCTGAGGGCTTGCTTGTTCTAGTGCTGTTTTCTCTTCATAGTGCTGCTGGCCGGGAGTGGCCCGGCGGCCAGTAACTTTCTTTTGCTTCGCCAAAAGAAAGTCACCAAAGAAAAGGCGACCCGCAGTCTGGGTCCCCTACGCTGCGCTACGGGGCAACCTGTGGTGCTCGACCCAAGCGGGGTCAAAAACAACTCGCTTCGCTCAAACAAGTTTTTGCCCTGATCCGCTTGTCTCTGCGCTCCTCGGCCCAGCCAGGACGGGGCAATCGGGAGCGGGGACAGAAAACCAAGAAGACAAATACAAACAAGGACACGCCATGGCGTGTCCTTGTGGTGTTCGGTTTTCTGTCTTCGGCTGTTTGATATTCCTGTCCCCACCCCCTTGTGGATGCGCCGAGGAGCGCAGGGCCAGACGGATCAGGGCAAAAACTTGTTTGAGCGAAGCGAGTTGTTTTTGACCCCGGCTGGACCGAGCACCGCAGGTTGCCCCGGAGCGAAGCGCAGGGGACGCAGCAACCAGGGTCGCCTTTCTTTTGGGTACTTTTCTTTGGCGAAGCAAAGAAAAGTGCCTCGCCCGCCGGGGCGAGACCCGGCCAACTGAACTAAGAAGAGGGAAGAGGGGAAGAGCGCGCCCGCCGGAGCAAGACCCGGCCCAGCCACTACAACCAAAGATTTCGTCCACCCCCACCCCGATACTCAATTGCTATCAAACAAGTAGCACCACAGCCCCAGTCACAAAAGGTTGGCAGGAGAAATTTCCTGTAAACCCTGCCGCCCCACCCTCACCATCAAAGATTTCAGCTATCCTTACCCCCTTCACAACTACCGACCGCCATCACGTGTCCGACGTTCCCCCCAGTCGGTCTTCCAGGCCAGAAGACAAGCGAGGCTTTCTGCAAAAGCTCGCTGAAATGCTCCACCCCGGTCCCGATTCGAAAGACGAGTTGATCGAAACCCTGGTGGAGGCCCAGGACAATGACGTTATTGGCGCCCAGAGCCGTGAAATGCTCGAGGGCGTGATCCGCATGGCCGATATGACGGCCGGCGACGTCATGGTGGCGGCGCCGCGCATGGACGTGATCAACATCGACGCGCCTTTCGACGAGTTGCTGCACCTGGTCATAGACACCGCCCACTCGCGCTTTCCCGTCTACGAAGGCGAAAAGGAAAACATCCTCGGCATCCTGATGGCCAAGGATTTGCTGAAGCTGCAGCGCGCGCCCGAGCTCAATATCAAGGCCTTGCTGCGTCCGGCCGTCTTCGTGCCCGAAAGCAAGGGCCTGAACGACCTGCTGCGTGAATTTCGCGGCAACCGCAACCACCTGGCCATCGTGATCGATGAGTTCGGCCGCGTGGCCGGCCTGATCACGATTGAAGACGTGCTCGAGCAGATCGTCGGCGAGATCGAGGACGAATTCGACATTGCCGAAGACGAGGGCGACATCTTCGGCCTGAGCGACCACACCTACCGGGTCAGCGGCGACACCTCGATAGAGCGTGTCAACGAGGCTTTCGGCGTGACGCTGCCGGAAACCGATTTCGACACCATAGGCGGGCTGGTGGCGCACGAGATGGGCCACGTGCCCAAGCGCGGCGAACACTACGCGCTGGCCGGCCTGCAATTCACGGTGCTGCACACCAAAGGTGGCGCGGTGCGCTGGTTCAAGGTATCGCCGGTATCCGCCGGCGTCTGACGACACACAATAAAGTAAAGAGGGCAATATATGGCACGGGACTCGATCCACAGCATGATGTCCCACCTGCCGACCTTGCCCGCCTTGCTTGAGCACGCGCGCAACCTGCCGCCGCGCAAGGGCTTCTCGCCCTTCCAGTTGGCCATGGTGCTGATTGCCGGCTGCCTGCATGCCGCCAGCATGGCCTGGCCGTTTGATTTCGGCTTCATACAGGGCCAACCCCTGGGGGGCATGCAGCTACTGGCGATGTTCCTGTTCGCGGCGCAGATCGACAGCTGCCGCTCCATGAAGCGCGCCGCCTGGCTGGGCGTCGCCTTCGGCACGGCCATGCTGTGCAGCACTTTCTGGTGGCTGTTCATTTCCATGCACTTCTACGGCGGGCTGGCCGCGCCGCTGACGGTGCTGGCTGTGCTGCTGCTGGCGGCCTTTTTGTCGCTGTACTACGCCGCGGCGGGGGCGCTTTTTGTGCGACTGGCGCCACGCCGCAAGCTGCCGCGCGCCCTGGTGTTCGCCTCGCTGTGGCTGCTGGCCGAACTGGCCCGCGTCGAATTCTTCACCGGCTTTCCGTGGGGCGAGGGTGGCTACGCGCATGTGGACGGCTGGGCCAGGCCGCTGGCCGCCTGGGTGGGTGTGCACGGCATCACCTTCCTGGCGGCGCTGGCTGCGGCCTGGCTGGCCATGGCCCTGCGCGCCTCGCGCATGCAGTGGGCCACCGCGATTGCCATCGTGCTGGCCTGCTTCGTCCTGTCCTATCTGCCTGTGCAGAGCGCCTTGCCCGGGGAGGCGGGCTCCACCTCCGCCGGCGAGCCGCTGCAGGTCACGCTTTTACAGGGCAACATTCCGCAGAACGAAAAATTCCAGAGCGGCACCGGCGTGGCCACCGCGCTGCAGTGGTACGGGCAGCAACTGCGCGACGCCAAAACTCCGCTGGTGGTGGCGCCCGAGACCGCCATTCCGCTGCTGCCCATGCAATTGCCCGAAGGCTACTGGCGGGCGCTGCAGTCACGCTTTGCCACCGGTCAGCAGGCGGCGCTGGTCGGCATGCCCGTGGGCAATCCCCAGGCCGGCTATGCCAACTCGGTGGTCGGCTTCAAGCCCGGACAGCCCGAGCCCTACCGCTTTGACAAGCACCACCTGGTGCCTTTTGGCGAGTTCGTCCCGCCCGGTTTTCGCTGGTTCATCGACATGATGCGCATCCCCTTGGGCGACTTCAACCGCGGCGCGGTGGGCCAGGCGTCCTTCGAATGGAAAGGCCAGCGGCTGGCGCCCAACATCTGCTATGAGGATTTGTTCGGCGAAGAGCTGGGCGCGCGTTTTGCCGACCCGGCGCTGGCGCCCACGATTTTTGTCAATGTCAGCAATATCGCCTGGTTCGGCAACACCGTGGCCATAGACCAGCACCTGCAGATCTCGCGCATGCGCGCGCTTGAGTTCAGCCGTCCCATGATCCGCGCCACCAACACCGGCGCCACCGTCATCATCGACCACGCCGGTAAGGTCACGCATTCGCTGGAGCGCCACACACGCGGCGCGCTGATCGGTGAGGTGGAAGGCCGCAATGGCATCACGCCCTATGCCGATTGGGTGTCGCGCTACGGCCTGTGGCCGCTGTGGGGCCTGGGCCTGGGTATCGCAGTTCTGGCACTCTTGTTCCGCCGTCGCTAGATAGGTTTACCCCGTCGGACGCTCACTGCGTGTAGCGCCTTCCCCCTTCCAGGGGCGGCGCCTGCGGCCTGGCAAAGCCAGTTCCGCGGCCCCTGCTGGCCCGGAGGGTGTTTCGGTGAGTTGGGTGTGCTCAGTGCGTTGCTGCCATCACGCCGTGAAGCAAATCCGGGATCATCTCCAGCATGCGCAGCGCATCCTGGCCCGGCGGTGTGCTGGTGGCGAAATACATCTGCAGCGGCGCGTGGGCGAACTCATGCAGTGGCACCGCTGTCAGCGAGTCCGGGTCCAGGTTGCTGGCCGTGAGGAAGTCCACCACCGTCCAGCCCATGCCGCGCCTGACCAGCTCCAGCGCCAGCCGTGAAGTCTGCACCTGCAGGCCAGCTGGTGCGGTGAGGCCCAGGTGGCGGGCCAGCTCGTCGATGGACTGGCACATAGGGTCCTCGCCTACCAGCCGTATCAGGGGCATGCCGGCCAGGAAGGACATCGGGTTTTGCCGGCGCGCCTTCACGGCGCGTTGCCAGATCTCGCGCGTGACGGCCAGATAGAGCGGCCCGCTCACCAGCGTCGTGCTGGTCAGCAGCGGGTGCGGGTGCTCGTAAAACCCCAGCGCGAAGTCCACGCCGCGCGTCAGCAGGGCCTGCACCATCTGGTCCTGGTGCAAGGTGCGCACCTCGACACGCACGCGCGGATGCCGGGTCATGTGCCGCTCCAGCACCAAGGGTAAAAATTCGTGGCTGATGGACGGGATGGCCGCCAGCCGCACCTGGCCGTCGGCGGCCTGCCGCAGGTTGAGGGCCATGCGCTTGAGCCCGTCCAGCTTCTGGTGGATCAGCGCGGACTCCTCAAACAGCACCCGCGCTTCCGGCGTGGGGGCCAACGTGCCCTTGCCGCGAGTGAACAGCTTGTAGCCCAGCTGCAGTTCGGTGTGTGAGATGGTCTTGCTGACGGCCGAGGGCGTGATGCAGATGAGGCGCGCGGCGGCGCTCATATTGCCCGTCTGCATGACGGCCTGGAAGACTTCAAGTTGTCTGAGGTTCATTGTTGTGCCAGGGGTATGAGTTTTATTCACACCCCTCGCTGCATTATGCATCGCTGCTTTTCGACGGGCTGGCTACGATGAGCCACCTTTGGCCCTGGTGCCGGAGGAGACATCGGTTCGCGGTGCCAACGCATTGACACTTATTCACAGGTGCCTGCGATGCACGCGATCCGGCAGAACTATTTCAACGATTCACCTTCCCGGGATATCTTCATGCAAATCGCTTCCACCCTCCTGAAAATGGGCGCCGGCCTCGGCCTCGTCGCCTTTACCGCGCTGGGCACGCCGGCTTCCGTGCTGGCGCAAACCGCCGGCAAGCCCAATGTCGTGATCCTGGCCACCGGCGGCACCATTGCCGGCGCCGGCGCCTCGGCCCTGAACAGCGCCACCTACGCCGCCGCGAAAGTGCCGGTCGACAAGCTGCTGGCCGGCCTGCCCGAGCTGGCCAACATCGCCAACGTCAAGGGCGAGCAGGTTTCGCAGATCGCGTCTGAAAGCTTTACCAACGACAACCTCATGAAGCTCGGCAAGCGCATCTCGGCGCTGGTCAAGCAGTCCGACGTGGACGGCATCGTCGTCACCCACGGCACCGACACGCTGGAAGAAACCGCCTACTTCCTCAACCTCGTGATCCGCACCAGCAAGCCCATCGTGGTGGTGGGCTCCATGCGTCCCGGCACGGCGCTTTCGGCCGATGGCGCGCTCAACCTGTTTGACGCCGTCAGTGTGGCCGCCAGCAAGGATGCGGCCGGCAAGGGCGTGCTGGTCACCATGAACGACGAAATCCAGAGCGGTCGCGACGTCACCAAGACCATCAACATCAAGACCGAGGCCTTCAAGAGCCAGTGGGGCCCGCTGGGCATGGTGGTGGAAGGCAACAACTACTGGTTCCGCGCGCCGGCCAAGCGCCACACCGCGCAGTCCGAGTTCAATATCGACGACTTCGACGCGCTGGCGCCGGTGGAAATCGTTTACGGCTACGGCAACGTCTCGCGCACGGCCCTGGACGCCGTCGCCAAGACCGGCATCAAGGCCCTGATTCACGGCGGCACCGGCAACGGCTCGGTGGCCGACCGGATCGTTCCCGCGCTGCAGGAAGTGCGCGCCAAGGGCATTCAGGTGGTGCGTTCCTCGCGCGTGCCCGAAGGCTTTGTGCTGCGCAACGCCGAACAGCCCGACGACAAATACGACTGGGTGGTCGCGCACGACCTGAACCCGCAAAAGGCCCGCATACTGGCCGCCGTGGCGCTGACGAAGAACGTGGACAGCAAGGAACTGCAGCGCATCTTCTGGCAGTACTGAGTCTTTCCGGGGCGTAAAGACAAAAGGGCGATGCCGGTAGCGGCATCGCCCTTTTTCATGGGCCGGTGGGTGGCGGCTTAGAGCTGGCTCATGCCGCCGTCGACGATCAGTTCCGTCCCCACAATGAAGGCCGCGTCGGGCGACGACAGGTAAACCACCGCGCTGGCCACCTCATCGGGCGTCCCGAAGCGCTTGACCGGCACTTGCGCCTGGATGCCGGCGGCCAGCGCATCCAGCTGGTCGGCGGGCACGCCCAGCTTGCCATACAGCGGCGTTGTGACCGGACCGGGGCTCACCACATTGACGCGGATGCCGCGCGCCACGAATTCAGCCGACAGGGTCTTGGCGAATGAAATCAGCGCGGCCTTGCTGGCGGCATAGACGCTGGAGTTGGGCATGCCGATATGGGCGTTGATGGAGCCGTTCAGGATGACGGCCGCGCCCGTGTTCAGCAGCGGCGACAGCGCCTGGATCGCGAAGAAGGCGCCCTTCACGTTGACGTTGAAGGTCTGGTCCCACAGCGCTTCGTCCACGCTTTCGAGCGGGGCGAATTTGGCCAGGCCTGCGTTGATAAAGACCGCGTCCAGCGTAATCCCTTCAGCGGTCAGCGCGGCGGCCAGCGCCTTGGCCGAGCCGCTGGCTCCTGCGTCGTTGCGCAGCGCGATGGCGCCTTCGCCGAGTTGCGCTTTGGCTTGCTCCAGCGTGGCGGGGTCGCGGCCGGTGATGACGACGCGGGCGCCTTGTGCGGCGAATTGCAGCGCCGTGGCCAGGCCGATGCCGCTGTTGCCGCCCGTGACGAGCACGGTCTTGTTGGCAAAACGGGGTGTGAAGGAGGAGGTTTGTGCGGTGGTCATGTCAGTTTCCTTGAGTCGTTGGTTGAAAGGGTTTTCTGGTTCGGCGAGCCTTCTGGCTTGCCGATGGGTCCAATGTACGGTTCATGTTCGCTAAGGAGAAGGCCTGAAAAGTGTTTTAATCATTCAGGTTTTATGAACATCAAGCACTGGAGGCGCCGCCATGGACCGTTTGCGAGCCTTTGAGGTATTTGCCGCCGTTGTCGGCCGCGGCAGTTTCACGCGGGCGGCCGATGCGCTGGACACCTCGCCGGCCAACGTCACGCGCTATATCAACGAACTGGAAGCCCACCTGGGCACGCGCCTGCTCAACCGCAGCTCGCGCAGGCTCTCGCTCACCGAAAGCGGCGAGGCGCTGTATGAGCGCAGCAAGTCCATCCTCGAGGAAGTCGCCGACGCCGAAGCGCTGGCCTCGTCGGCCACCGTGCAGCCGCGCGGGCGCCTGCGTATCAACGCGCCCGTGAGCTTCGGCATACGCCAGCTGGCGCCGCTGTGGCCGCGTTTCATGCAAAGCTATCCCGACGTTGAGCTTGACATCGCGCTCAGCGACCGTGTGGTCGACATCGTGGAGGAGGGCTACGACCTCGCCATCCGCATCTCGCGCGCCGGCCCCGCCACCCATGCGGCGCGCAAGCTGGCCACCTCCTGCAACATCGTCTGCGCGTCGCCCGCCTATCTGAAGCAGCACGGCAGCCCCAAGGTGCCGGCCGACCTGGCGGCGCACCGCTGCCTGGGCTACACCTACGCGGCCACCGCCAATGAATGGCATTTCGTCGACGAGCAGACGCGCCCGCACAAGGTCAAGGTCCAGTACGTGATGCATGCCAACAACGGCGACACGGCCCGCGAAGCGGCCCTGGCCGGACAGGGCATCATCTGGCAGCCGGCCTTTCTGGTCGGCGACGACCTGCGCGAAGGGCGCCTGGTGCCTTTGCTGCCGGGTTACCGCATGCCCGACATCGACGTGCTGGCCGTCTACCCCAGCCGGCGCCACCTGAGCGCCAAGGTCCGTGTGATGGTGGACTTCCTGGCGCAGGCCTTCAAGGACGGGCCCGCCTGGCATGTGCCGCCCGACGCGGCGCCCGCGCGCCGTCGCCGCGTAAAATGAACGGTTTCGCACTGCCGCCCATGCGGCCTTGCCTTTCCGGCGCCTGCACAGGCGCCGCGCTTTTGTCCTGAACCCATTCCTATGCTCACTTTCCAGCAAATCATCTTGAAGCTGCAGTCCTACTGGGACGCCCAGGGCTGCGCGCTGCTGCAGCCCTATGACATGGAGGTCGGCGCCGGCACCTCGCACACCGCGACCTTTCTGCGCGCGCTGGGCCCAGAGCCCTGGAAAGCCGCGTATGTGCAGCCCAGCCGCCGCCCCAAGGACGGCCGCTACGGCGAGAACCCCAACCGCCTGCAGCACTACTACCAGTACCAGGTCGTGCTCAAGCCGGCGCCCGCCAACATCCTGGAGCTCTACCTCGGCTCGCTCGAGGCCCTGGGCTTTGACCTCAAGAAAAACGATATCCGCTTCGTCGAGGACGACTGGGAGAACCCCACGCTGGGCGCCTGGGGCCTGGGCTGGGAAGTCTGGCTCAACGGCATGGAAGTCACGCAGTTCACCTACTTCCAGCAGGTCGGCGGCATAGATTGCAAGCCCGCGACCGGCGAAATCACTTACGGTCTGGAACGCCTGGCCATGTACCTGCAGGGCGTGGACAACGTCTACAACCTGGTCTGGACCGAAGGGCCCGACGGCTCCAAACTGAGTTACGGCGATGTCTACAAACAAAACGAGGTCGAGCAGTCCACCTACAACTTCGAGCACAGCGACGCCGACTTCCTGTTCACCGCCTTCAGCGCGCATGAAAAGCAGGCCAAGCACCTCATTGAGGTGCAGTTGGCCCTGCCGGCCTATGAGCAGGTGCTCAAGGCCGCGCACAGCTTCAACCTGCTGGATGCGCGCGGCGCCATCAGCGTGACCGAACGCGCCGCCTACATAGGCCGCATCCGCAACCTGGCGCGCGCCGTGGCGCAAAGCTATTACGAAAGCCGCGAGCGCCTGGGTTTCCCCCTGGCGCCGCGCGAATGGGTTGAAAGCATGAAAAAGAAGGCTGCGTGAGAGCGATGACGATGACAACCCAAAACCTGCTCGTAGAACTATTTGTCGAAGAATTGCCGCCCAAGGCGCTGAAAAAGCTCGGTGATGCCTTTGCCGGCGTGCTGTTCGAGCAGCTCAAGGCCCAGGGCCTGACGGCCGACGCTTCGGCGCTGACCGCCTTTGCCTCGCCGCGCCGCCTGGCTGCGCATGTCACGGCCGTGGCCGCGCAAGCCGCCGACAAGGCTGTCTCGCAAAAACTCATGCCGGTGGCCGTGGGGCTGGATGCATCGGGCAATGCCACGCCCGCGCTGCTCAAGAAGCTCCAGGCCCTGGGCGCCGACGCATCGGCGGTGGCAGGCCTCAAACGCGCGCCCGATGGCAAGGCCGAGGCGCTGTTCTACGACAGCACCGTCAAGGGCGTGACGCTGGCAGAGGGCTTGCAGAAAGCCGTGCTTGAAGCCATTGCCAAGCTGCCTATCGACAAGCGGATGACCTACCAGCTGGCCGACGGCTGGAGCGACGTGAAGTTTGTGCGCCCCGCGCACGGCCTGGTCGCGCTGCACGGCAGCACGGTGGTCGCCATCGAGGCGCTGGGCCTGAAGGCCGGCAACAGCACGCACGGCCACCGCTTTGAGGCCGCCGTGGACCCGGTCGTCTTGAAAGACGCCGACAGCTACACCGCGACCTTGCAAAAAGACGGTGCAGTGATCGCCAGCTTTGCCGAGCGCAAGGCCGAGATCGCCAGGCAGCTGGCGGCGGCCGCGGCCAAGGTCGGCGGCGGGGTCAAGGCGATCGAAGACGACGCGCTGCTCGACGAAGTGACCGCGCTGGTCGAGCGCCCCAATGTGCTGGTCTGCGAGTTCGAGAAAGAATTCCTGGGCGTGCCGCAGGAGTGCCTGATCCTCACGATGAAGGCCAACCAGAAATACTTCCCGCTGCTCGACGCCGCGGGCAAGCTCACCAACAAGTTCCTGGTCGTCAGCAACATCAGCCCCAGCGATGCCAGCGCGGTGATTGGCGGCAACGAGCGCGTGGTGCGCCCGCGCCTGGCCGACGCCAAGTTCTTCTTCGACCAGGACCGCAAGAAAACGCTGGCTTCGCGTGTTGAGGGCCTGGGCAAGGTGGTCTACCACAACAAGCTGGGTACGCAAGGCGAGCGCACGCAGCGCGTGCGCGCGATTGCCGGGACCATCGCCAAACGCCTGAATGCCGACGTGGCCGGCGTGCAGCGCGCCGCCGAACTGGCCAAGACCGACCTGGTGACCGACATGGTCGGCGAGTTCCCCGAACTGCAGGGCACCATGGGCCGTTACTACGCGCTCAACGACGGCCTGGGCGCCGACGTGGCCGATGCGATTGAAGACCACTACAAGCCGCGCTTTGCCGGCGACGAGCTGCCGCGCGGCAGCGTGGGCTTGATCGTCGCGCTGGCCGACAAGCTGGAGACCCTGGTCGGCATGTTCGGCATCGGCAACCTGCCGACCGGCGACAAGGACCCGTTCGCGCTGCGCCGCCATGCGCTGGGCGTGATCCGCATGCTGGTCGAAAAAGACCTGCCGCTGGGCCTGGCCGAACTGGTCGAAGGCGCGCAGCCGGTGTTCGGCGACAAGATCCAGGACGCCTCCGTTGCCCTGGTCGATTTCATCTACGACCGCCTGGCCGGCTCCCTGCGCGAGCAGGGCTACAGCGCGCAAGAGGTTGATGCCGTACTGGCGCTCAAGCCCCAGCGCCTGGGCGACGTCGCCAAGCGCCTGGCGGCCGTGCGCGCCTTTGCCGCGCTGCCCGAGGCGCCGGCACTGGCTGCCGCCAACAAGCGCGTCGGCAACATCCTCAAGAAGGCCGAAGGCACCGTTGAGGCCGCCATCAAGCCTGAACTGCTGCAGGAAGCCGCCGAGAAATCCCTCGCCGAATCCCTGAAGACCGTGGCACCCAAGGCTGAAGCGGCTTTTGCGTCCGGCGACTACGCTGCCTCGCTGCAGGCGCTGGCCGCCCTGAAGGCGCCTGTCGACGCCTTCTTTGACGGCGTGATGGTCAATGCCGAGGACCCGGCGCTGCGCGCCAATCGGCTGGGCTTGCTGGCCACCCTGCACCAGGCCATGAACCGGGTCGCCGACCTCTCCAAGTTGGCCTCCTGAAATTTTTCAAGGCGAAGCACCATGAAACTCGTCATCCTCGACCGCGACGGCACCATCAACAGCGACAGCGACGACTTCGTCAAGACGCCGGACGAATGGCTGCCGCTGCCCGGCTCGCTGGAGGCGATTGCGCGGCTCAACCACGCGGGCTGGCATGTGGTGATCGCGTCCAACCAGTCGGGCCTGGGGCGCGGCCTGTTTGACGTGGCCTCGCTCAATGCCATGCATGCCAAGATGCACAAGATGCTGGCCGCCGTCGGCGGCCGGATCGACGCGGTGTTCTACTGCCCGCACAGCCCCGAGGAAAGCTGCACCTGCCGCAAACCCTTGCCGGGCCTGTTCGAGCAGATAGGCACGCGCTTCGGCGTGCAGCTGGCGGGCGTGCCAACGGCCGGTGATTCGCTGCGTGACCTGCAGGCCGGCGCCGCGGCGGGTTGCGAGCCGCACCTGGTGCTCACCGGCAAGTCGGCCCGGTACCGGGCCGGCGGCCAGCCGGAAGGCCTGCCGGCCGGCACCACGCTGCACGCGGACCTGGCGGCTTTTGCCGATTTCCTGCTGGAACGCAGCGCCCGGCCGCTGCCGGTGGCCATCTGAACATCAAGTCCGCGAAACACTTTTTCGCCCCTTAGCACCTGACCCGATAGCCGGAACCCCGCCATGCCTTTCATCCGCTCCGTCCTGCACCTTCTCTGGATGGCCATCACCATCATTCCGTGGGCCACCTTCGTGGTGATCGCATCGCTGTTCGTCAGCAGCACCACCATGTACTGGATGTGCGCGGGCTGGCTGCGCGTGGCGGTCAGCGGCGGCACCTTCATCCTGGGCATCAGGAACCGGGTGACCGGCATGGAAAACCTCCCCACGGGAGAAACCAGCGCCGCCGTGCTGCTGCTCAAGCACCAGAGCACCTGGGAGACCCTGTGCATGCCCACCCTGATGCCGCATCCGCTGGCCTATGTCTTCAAGAAAGAGCTGCTTTACGTGCCTTTCTTCGGCTGGGCCATGGCGCGCATGGACATGATCCATATCGATCGCAGCCAGCGCGCCCAGGCCTTCAACAAGGTCGTGGTACAGGGAAAGCGCCTGATGGCGCAGGGCACCTGGGTCATCATGTTTCCCGAAGGCACGCGCATCCCGCGCGGCCAGAAGGGCACTTACAAATCCGGCGGCACGCGCCTGGCGATCGAAACCGGCGCGCCGGTGATCCCGATTGCCGTCACCTCGGCCAAATGCTGGCCGCGCAAGGCTTTCATCAAGACGCCGGGCATTGTCGACATCTCCATAGGCAAGCCCATCCCCAGCGCGGGCCGGCAGCCGGACGAGCTGATGCGCGAGGTGGAGGCCTGGATAGAGGCCGAAATGCGCCGGCTGGACCCTGAGGCCTACGCCGGCGCCGCCGCCAATACCTGAGCGCTGCCTGCGCCCATTACGCCGCGCTAAACTGCCATGATGCAACGGCTTCTCCAGTTCACGCTCGACCTGTTTGACGCCCATCCCGCGCCGCCGGCCCGCGCCGCCAACCCAAAAAGCGCAAAGCCTCCGGCAAAGCCGCGGCCTAAAAAACCGGTGACGTCCGTCCCGCGGCCGCAAGCGGCCCCCGAGCCCGAATTCATCGGGCCGCAGCTGCCCACCCAGACCCTGAGCCAGGCCCTGGCCCCGGCCACCTTCCGCCATCCGCGCGCCACGCGTGAGACCGTGCTGGACGGCATCCTGGTGGCTTACGAATTCCGGCGCAGCAAACGCAAGACCATAGGTTTTTCGGCCGGTGCCGACGGCCTCACAGTGAGCGCGCCCAAATGGGTGCCGCTGTATGAAATCGACAAGGCCGTGCTGGAAAAATCCGGCTGGATACTCGCCAAGCTGCAGGAGACCCGCGAACGCCACCAGCGCATGGAGTCCGCGCGCATTGACTGGAAGGACGGCACCACCCTGCCTTTCCTGGGCGAGCAGGTGATTGTGGTGATAGACCCGCGGCACGCCTTCGGCGGCGTGGGCGCCGAACTCAAGACCCGGGCCGCCGAGGTGCTGCTGCAGGGCAACGAGGGCGGGGCCGGCGACATGCTGCCCGGCGTGGCGCAGATGACGCTGCATGTGGGCCTGCCCCACAACGCCTCGGCCGAGCAGATTCGCGATGCCGTGCAGGCCTGGCTGATGCGCCAGGCCAAGCGGATCTTCATCGAACGGCTCAATCATTTCGCGCCGCAGCTCGGCGTGCAGTGGCACAAGCTCAGCCTTTCCAGCGCCGGCACGCGCTGGGGCAGCGCCAGCGCCGACGGCTCCATCCGGCTGAATTGGCGGCTGGTCCATTTCCGGCAATCGGTGATCGACTATGTGGTGGTCCATGAACTGAGCCATTTGCGTGTCATGGACCACAGTCCGCGCTTCTGGGACACCGTGCGCACCATCGTGCCCGACTATGCCGAACTGCGCGGCCAGCTCAAGGACGAAGCGATTCCGCGCTGGTAGCTTGCAGGCAGGTGGGAGCGCCAGGGGCTGCGCAGGACAAACCCTTTGCCGGGGCTGAATCGGCGATAACAAAGTAGTACAGCTTGGCGTTACTTGTTAATATGACAAAAATATCAAAAACGCCAAAAACACCAGGGACTTGATGTCGTACCTCCAAAGCACCTCCATGAACGACAAGCTCATACTCGTAGTTGAAGACAATCCCGACCACCTGGAGCTGACTGTCTTGACTCTGGAGGAGCAGGGCGTGACGGCCGAGATCGCGGTTGCCCGCGATGGCGTGCAGGCGCTGGACTACCTGTTCGGGCAGGGGGCCCATGCGGGGCGCGACACGCAGCGCCAGCCTTCGTTCATCCTGCTGGACATGAAGCTGCCCAAACTCTCGGGGCTGGATGTGTTGCGCGGTGTGCGCGGCAACCCGCTCACGGCCCTGGTGCCGGTGGTCATGCTGACCTCCTCCAGCGAGCGCTCCGACATCGTGGCCTGCTACCAGGCCGGCGCCAATGGCTTTGTGCGCAAGCCTGTCGATTTCGGAGACCTGACGGAAAAACTCCAGCGGCTCCAGGCCTATTGGCTGGATGTCAATGAATCGATCGCGGCCGGTTGATAAGCCCGCGGTGCGGGCTGCCCGTGCGGCCTGGGCGGGCTCCTGAGCGATGGCCGCGATGAAGGTTCAGATCACGCTGCGGACCCGCCTGGTCATACTGGTGCTGGCC
The DNA here is from genome assembly GCF_047303325.1 of Polaromonas sp. CT11-55. Classification (NCBI taxonomy): domain Bacteria; kingdom Pseudomonadati; phylum Pseudomonadota; class Betaproteobacteria; order Burkholderiales; family Comamonadaceae; genus Polaromonas; species Polaromonas sp. CT11-55. The sequence goes on from NZ_JBKBEX010000012.1 coordinate 57,678, forward strand.
GCGATTGTTCCGCTGTTCGGCCTGTCCATCTTCAAGGCCGTCTACAACGCCGACGCCGCAGTCGAGCGGGCCATGACCGACCTGCAGTTCGCCGCCTCGCTGGCGGCCTCCAACCAGCAGCAGCTTGCCGTGACCGCGCGCCAGGTTCTCACGGCTGTCGTCCATGCGCCCGAGCTGCTGAGCGGCGAGGACGGCAAGACCGTCAAGGGCGGCAGGGGCGGCCGCTGCGACGCCTACCTGGTGCAACTGAACCAGATGTTCCCGCTGTATGCCAACCTGGGCATCATAGGCATGGACGGCCGGGCGCTGTGCAACGGGATTCCCAATTCAACGCTGAACTACCTGGGTGACCGCGCATATTTCCGCGAGGCCGTGGCCCGCCGCGAATTCGTGACCGGCGAATACATTGTGGGCCGCGCCACGGGCATACCCTCCATCACCTTTGCGCTGCCCCTGCTGGACCGCGAAGGGCGCGTCGTGGTCGTTGCCTATGCCTCGGTGGACCTGGGCGAAATGGCGAAGACGGTGGAGAGTATCCACCTGCCGCCCGGCGCAGCGCTCGGCATCCACGACCGCAACGGCGTGCTGCTGGCGGGAAGGCCGGCCCTGCCGATCCGTATCGGCCAGAAGGCGGCCAGCCCGGTGCTGCGCGAGGCGGTCAAAACCCTGAAGACGGGCACGGCCGACGGCCCCGACGGCGCGGGCAAGCGCCGGCTCTGGGCCTACATGCCCAGCAGCGCCAATGTGGGCGAGGCATTTTTTGTGGCGGTCAGCCTGGACCACAACCTGGTGGTGGGCGCCACGCAGCGGCAGCTGTGGCTGGAGCTGGGCGTGCTGTCCCTGCTGGCCTTCCTGAGCGGCTTGCTGGCCTGGATGATGGGCGGGCGCGCCATCGTGGTCCCCACGCGCAACATCCTGGAGGCGACCCGGCGCATCCAGGACGGGCGGCTGGACGTGCGCATCCCGGTCACATCGTCCGACGACGGCGGGGAATTCTCCCGGATCGCCGAAGGCTTCAACCGCATGGCCGAATCCCTGCAGAAGCACCGCGGGGCCCTCGAGTCGGAACTGGCCAACAGCGAAGCCATACAGCGCAAGCTGCAGGATGCCCAGCGCCTGGGGCGCATCGGCTATTGGCAGCTTGACGTGCGCAGCGAAGAGACCTGGTGGTCCGATGAAGTCTATGACGTGCTGGGGGTGGACAAGGCGAGCTTTGCCACAAACCGCGATTCGTTTTTGCAGTTGATCCATCCCGCCGACCGCGAGGACTTCAAGGCCAGGCGCGACGCCGCCGTGGCGGCCGGCCTGCCGCTGGACGTCGAGTTCCGCATCGTCACGGCCGCCGGCGAGCTGCGCTGGATCCACCTGGTGGGCCGCGCCCATGGGCCGCAGGACGGCCAGCCGGGCCAGGGGCCGCGCCGCTCCGGCGTGCTCCAGGAGATCACCGACCGCAAGCAGGCGGAACTCGAAATCGCCCGCAGCACCGAGTTGCTCAACCGCACCGGCGAGCTCGCGAAAATCGGCGGATGGGAAGTCCAGGTCGACACCATGGCGCCCTACTGGTCCCAGGAAATTTACCGCATCCATGACATGGAGCCCGGGGCCAGGCTCAGCATAGGGCAGGCGATCCGGTCCTATGCGCCGGAAGCGCAGCCCATCGTCAGGGCCGCGGCCGAAGCCGCCTTTCTTCACGGCACGCCATGGGACCTGGAGCTGCCGCTCATCACCGAGAAAGGCCGGCGCATCTGGGTGCGCACGCGCGGCCGCGCGCTGCAGCGGGACGGCAAGGTCGTAAGCCTGGTCGGCGTGCTGCAGGACATCACCGAGCAGCACCAGGCCCAGGAGCATCTGCGCCTGCTGGAGTCCTGCGTCGCCCGCCTCAACGACATCGTGCTGATCACCGAAGCCGGGCCCATTGACGCGCCGGGCCCGCGCATCGTCTTTGTCAACGACGCCTTCGAGCGCCGCACCGGCTACACCCGCGAAGAGGTGCTGGGCCGCACGCCGCGCCTGCTGCAGGGCCCGAAAACGCAGCGGGCCGAACTGGACCGCATCCGCGCCGCGCTGCAGGCATGGCAGCCGGTGCGCGCCGAACTGATCAACTACACCAAGGGCGGCCAGGAGCTCTGGCTGGACCTGGACATCGTGCCCATCGCCGACGCCAAGGGCCGGTACACGCACTGGGTGGCGGTCGAGCGCGACATCACGCAGCGCAAGCGGGCCGAGCAGGCGCTGGTGGACAGCGAGCAGCGCTACGCCGCCCTCTTTGAGATGGCGCCGGTGCCCATGTGGGTGTATGACGTCGCCACCTCGCGTTTCCTCAACGTCAACAAGGCGGCGGTGGACAGCTACGGCTACTCGGTGGAGGAGTTCCTGGGCATGACCCTGTTTGACATCCGCCCCGACGCCGAGCACGCGCGCCTGGAGCGGGCGTTGAGCGACAACTCGGTCGAAAGAAAAGGCACCTGGCAGCACCGCCGCAAGGACGGCTCGATCTTTTCCGCCCATGCGGTGTCGCGGCCCATCCAGTACGCCGGCGTGCCCGCGCGCTTTGTGCTGGCGATGGACGTCACGGCCCAGCTCAAGGCCGAGCACGATGTGCAGGAGCATCTTTTCACCCTGCAGCGCGCGGCCGACGCCGCCCAGGCCATCACCTGGCACCAGACGCTGGAAGGCACCATGCATGAGGTGGCCGAGCAGGCCCGGGGCGTGGTGGGCGCGCACCAGTCCATCGTCAGCCTGACCGTGAACAGCGACTGGAAGCAGGCCATCAACGCGCTTTCGCTGTCCGACAAATACGCGAAGTATCGCGACCTCTTCGAGCCGCCGGACGGCACCGGCATTTACGCCATGGTCTGCCAGACCAACCGCTCCATGCGCATGACGCAGGCCGAGCTCGAAGCCCATCCGCGCTGGCGCGGGTTCGGCAGCTATGCCGACAAGCATCCCGCCATGCGCGGCTGGCTGGCCGTGCCGCTGACCGGGCGCGACGGCCGCAACATCGGCTTGCTCCAGCTCTCCGACAAGTACGAAGGCGAGTTCACGCAGCAGGACGAATACGTCGCGCTCGAGCTGGCCCAGCTGGCGTCCATCGCCATCGAGAACGCCCGCCTGCTGGAGGAAGTCAGCCAGCTCAACACCGGGCTGGAGCGCAAGGTGGCCGAGCGCACGCTGGAGCTGGAGCGCCAGCAGGCCCTGTTTCGCGGGCTGGCCGAACAGGCGCCCCAGGTGGTCTGGACCATCAACCCCGACGGCGCGGCCACCTACTTCAACCGTGCCTGGTTCGAGCTGGTGGGCGGCAAGCTCGAGGACTGGACCGGCACGCAATGGTTCTCCGTCATCCACCCCGAGGACCTTCCCGACGTCAAGGCCACGTGGGAGACCGCCAAGGCCGCGCAGTCGCCGTTCATGGGCATACGCCGCGTGCTGGCCCGCGACGGCAGCTGCCACACCATGTCCTACCGCGCCTCACCCGTCATCGACGAGCACGGCCGGGTGGCTTTCTGGGTGGGCATAGATGCCGACATCACCGAGATCAAGGCCATCGAAGCCGCGCTGCGGCTGTCCAACCACGAACTCGAGGCTTTTTCCTATTCGGTGTCGCACGACCTGCGCTCGCCGCTCAACACCGTGGACGGCTTCAGCCGTCTGCTGGCCAAACAGCTGGGCGCCAACGCGGGCGACAAGGTCTCGCACTACCTGTCGCGCATCCAGGCCGGCGTGGCACAGATGGGGCAGCTGATTGAAGACCTGCTGTCGCTGGCGCAGGTCTCGCGCGCGCCGCTGAGCAACAAGTCGGTGGACCTGTCGGCGCTGGCGCGCGGCATCATGGACGACTGGCAGGCGCGCGACCCCGACCGCAAGGCGGTGATCCACATCGAAAAAGGCCTGAAGGCGCACGGCGACGCGCGCCTGGTCCGCGTGGTCATGGAAAACCTGCTCGGCAATGCCTGGAAATTCAGTTCCCACGAGGGGGTGACCGAGATCACCGTCGGCCACACGCAGGACGCCGCGGGGCTTCCCGTGTACTTCGTGCGCGACAATGGCGCCGGTTTTGACATGGCCTACGCCGACAAGCTCTTCAACCCCTTCCAGCGCCTGCATGCCGCCTCGGAGTTTCCCGGCACCGGCATAGGCCTGGCCACCTCCAGCCGGGTCATCAAACGCCACGGCGGCAGGCTGTGGGCAGAGTCCTCACCCGGCCATGGCGCGACCTTTTTCTTCACCCTGCCCAAGACGCCGCAGGCCTCCGATGTGTCTTGATGTGACGCAATGTGTCTTCGGCGGGATTAATTACCGTGGTTGAAGTGTGTTTTAACGTCTTTTCTGCTGTTTTTACTAGGGTTTGATACATCGAATTGATTAAAATGCGAAAAATGCCAAAAACAATCCTTTACGAGACTGACCATGCGTGAACCCAAGTCTTTCGAGGCCGCCATCACCGCTTCGGATTTCTCGAGCGAGGATTACTGCGGCACCAGCTACGCGGCCAAGCTGCTGGGCCTGTCCGTTGCCACCGTGCAATCGCTGGTGGAAAAAGGCGAGATCGAGGCGTGGAAAACGCTGGGCGGCCATCGCCGCATCGCGCTGCAATCCATCAATGCCTACCTGGCCAAGAACAGCCCGCAACTCTCGCGCGCCGACACCGACCCCAAGCACCGCCTGCGCGTGCTGATGGTGGAAGACGACGAAAACACCCGCGAGCTTTATCGTTGCCAGTTCGAGGACTGGGACCTGCCGGTCGACTGCACCTGGATGCCGTCGGCGCTCGAAGCCATGATGGACATCGCGAGCATGCGGCCCGACCTGCTGATCACCGACCTGTCCATGCCCGGCGTCGACGGCATCGAAATGCTCAAGGCCTGCAAGCGCAACCTGCAGCTCGCGGACATGCAGATCGTCGTCATCAGCGGCCTGGCGCCCGAGGCCGTCAAAGCCCGCGGTGGCCTGCCGCCCGAAGCCCACCTGCTGCAAAAGCCGATCAACTTTGACTGGCTGCATGGGTATGTCACGGCGTTGGTGACGGCCAACCGCAAGTGGCGGCATTAGGCCCCCACGGTGGATGTGGCCCCCACGGTCGCTCACTTCGTGTAGCTCCCTGCCCCCCGAGGGGGCCGCTGCGCCTGCGGCCTGGCAAAGCCAGTTCCGCGGCCCCTGCTTGGTTGAAGAGCCTCACGCTTCTTGCGGCGTGTATGCCGAGGCCTTGCAGGCTGCCGCCCCTGCTGGTGTGGGAGCCGCTAAATCGCTTGGGTTGTTACGCTGAAGCGGTAGATGCCGTCTCCGCCTAGCCGGCGCGTTAGCTTTTTCTGGAACCACAGCGCGTGCAGGTGCGCCACCGCTTCGCCCATGGCGAAGGTGGTCTGGTGCAGGTCCAGCTTGCGGGGGAACATGATGGGCAGGATGTCGGCGGCGCTGCAGGGGGCTGCTTCGCAGGCCTGCATGACTTCGGCCAGGCGGTCGCGGTGGTGGTCGTGCAACTGGCCTACGCGGGTGTGCAGGCCGCGAAAGGGTTTGCCGTGTGAGGGCAGCACCAGGGTGTCCTTGTCCAGCGGCAGGAACTTGTCGATGGAGTCCAGGAACAGCGTGAGCGAGTTGGCTTCGGGTTCCAGGTCGTAGACGCTCACATTGGTGGAAATGCGCGGCAGCACCATGTCGCCGCTGATCAGCGTATCGGTTTCTTCGCAGTGCAGGGCGATGTGTTCCGGCGCGTGGCCGTAGCCGCTGATGCAGCGCCAGTCGCGCCCGCCTATGCGCACCGTCATCCCGTCCATGATGCGCACATAGCTGGCCGGCACCGCGGGCACCATGCCCGGGTAGTAGCTGGCGCGGCCGCGAATCTTCTCGATGGCCTCCGGGTCCACCAAGCCATGCGAGGCAAAAAAGCGCGCCGCGCTCTCGCCGCCGAACCCCGTGGTGCTTTGCGAGCCTATGCGCGCCGAGTGGTAATCCGTGGCGCTGATCCACAGCCGGCAGGACCAGCGCTCGCACAGCCAGTACGCCAGGCCTATGTGGTCGGGGTGCATATGGGTCACGATGACGCGCAGCACCGGCAGGCCTTCGAGTTGCGTAGCGAAAATCTCTTCCCACTGGGCCTTGGACTCCTCCCGGCTGATGCAGCAGTCGACGATGGTCCAGCCCTGGATCTTCGCGCCCGCCCCGTTCGGGTCGTCCATCTCGTCGCGCAGCAGCCACAGGTTGATGTGGTCCAGCGCGAAGGGCAGGGCCATGCGAATCCACTTCACGCCGGGCGCCACCTCCAGCGTCGCGCCCGAGGCGGGCAGGGTGTCGCCGAAGGGGTAGTGCAGTTGCTGTTCAAGGAGGTTCATGGCAATATTCACGGTATATTTGACGTTTACGTAAACGTCATATTCAGCCATTGTAGGGACCGCGCCTGTTTCGCGCTGTCGCCCCCGTTTGCACAGGACTTCACCCATCACCATGGCCACCACTTACACCATCAGCGACCTGGCAAAAGAGTTCGACCTGACCACGCGCGCCATGCGGTTCTATGAAGACATGGGCCTGCTGCAGCCGCAGCGCGAAGGGGCGGGCGGCCGCAACCGCGTCTACACCGCGCGCGACCGCACCCGGCTCAAGCTCACGCTGCGCGCCAAGCGCCTGGGGCTGTCGCTGGTCGAGGCCAAGGAAATCATCGACTCCTACGACAGCCCGCGCGACACCGCGCCGCAGCTGCGCAAGTTTTTGGCCGTGCTGGGCGAGCACCGCAAAAAGCTCGAGGCCCAGCTGATGGACCTGCAGGCCAACCTCGACGAAATCCGCACCCACGAAAAAGAAGCCAAGGCCCTGCTCGGCAAGGCCGAAAAGAGCAAGGCGGCCTGAGCGCGGGGCCGGCGCGGCCATTCCGGCTACTCCGGCCGCTTCGGTGATTTCCCGCAAGGCCCGCCGGGTCAAAAACCGCCCGGCCCGCAAATACGCCATAATTGACGTTTACGTAAACGTCAATCAAAAACCGGCTCCTCCCTCATCCTGCAAAGGGCTACCCATGGACGCACCCGCCGCTCCCTCCGCGCTGTTCCGCCGCATCGAAGCCAGTTTTTTGCGCCAGGGCCTGATGCGGCACCTGGGTGCGCGCCTGCTGCGCGTCGAGCCGGGCCTGTGCGAAGTGGCGCTGCCCTGGTCGGACAACGTGACCCAGCAGCAGGGCAGCTTTCATGGCGGCGCCATGGGCGCGCTGGCCGATATCGCCGGAGGCTATGCGGCCCTCACCGTGGCCGCTGAAGATTCCGAAGTCACCACGGTCGAATACAAGATCAACTTCATGGCCGCCTTCCGGGACGGCGAGCTGCGCGCCCTGGGCCGCGTTGCCCGGGCCGGCAAGCGCATCATCGTCACCACCGCCGAGGTCACGCACGTCGCCCCGGACGGCAAGGAAAGCCCCTGCGCCCTGATGCAGCAGACCCTGGTGCCCGTGCCCAAGACCTACTGACCCCTGTTCATCCCCACAATCCCGCCTTCAAAAGAAAGCCCACCATGACCAACATGCCCGGACTCAACTTCATGCTCGGTGAAGACATAGACGCCCTGCGCGACGCGGTGCGTGAATTCGCTCAGGCCGAAATCGCCCCGCGCGCGGCCGAGATCGACCGCAGCGACCAGTTCCCCATGGACCTCTGGCCCAAGATGGGCGCGCTCGGCGTGCTCGGCATCACCGTGGGCGAGGAATACGGCGGCGCCAACATGGGCTACCTGGCCCACATGATCGCCATGGAAGAAATCAGCCGCGCCAGCGCCTCCGTGGGCCTGTCCTACGGCGCGCACAGCAACCTCTGCGTCAACCAGATCAAGCGCAACGGCAGCGACGAGCAGCGCAAAAAATACCTGCCCAAGCTCATCAGCGGCGAACACGTGGGGGCTCTGGCCATGAGCGAGCCCGGCGCCGGCAGCGACGTCATCAGCATGAAGCTCAAAGCCGAAGACAAGGGCGGCTACTACCTGCTCAATGGCAGCAAGATGTGGATCACCAACGGCCCCGACGCCGACACCCTGGTGGTCTATGCCAAGACCGAGCCCGAACTCGGCGCCCGCGGCGTCACCGCCTTCCTGATCGAAAAAGGCATGAAGGGTTTTTCCGTCGCGCAAAAGCTCGACAAGCTCGGCATGCGCGGCAGCCACACCGGCGAGCTGGTCTTCAACAACGTCGAGGTGCCCGCCAGCCAGATCCTGGGCGGCCTCAACAGCGGCGCCAAGGTGCTCATGAGCGGCCTCGATTACGAGCGCGCCGTGCTCACCGGCGGCCCGCTGGGCATCATGCAGTCCGTCATGGACAGCGTCGTGCCCTACATCCACGACCGCAAGCAGTTCGGCCAGAGCATCGGCGAGTTCCAGCTCATCCAGGGCAAGGTCGCCGACATGTACACCGTACTGCAGGCCGGCCGCGCCTTTGCCTACACCGTCGCCAAAAACCTCGACATGCTGGGCACCGAGCATGTGCGCCAGGTCCGCAAGGACTGCGCCTCCGTTATCCTCTGGTGCGCCGAAAAAGCCACCTGGATGGCCGGCGAAGGCCTGCAGATCCACGGCGGCAACGGCTACATCAACGAATACCCGCTGGGCCGCCTCTGGCGCGACGCCAAGCTTTATGAAATTGGGGCCGGCACCAGCGAAATACGCCGCATGCTCATAGGGCGGGAACTCTTTGCCGAGACGATGTGACGCAGGCAGGTGAAAATACGCCTATGACTACCTCGCTCCAAGACCTCTTTGCCCATAACCGCGCCTGGGCCGCGCAGATGGAGGCCGACCGGCCCGGCTTCTTCACCGGCCTGGTGAAGCAGCAGACGCCCAGGTACATGTGGATAGGCTGCTCCGACAGCCGCGTGCCCGCCAACCAGATCACCGGCCTCGAGCCCGGCGAGGTGTTTGTGCACCGCAACGTCGCCAACATCGTCGTGCACTCCGACCTCAACGCGCTCTCGGCCATCCAGTTCGCCGTCGAGCGCCTCAAGGTGAAAGACATCATGGTCGTCGGCCACTACGGCTGCTCCGGCGTGCAGGCTGCGCTCGAAGGCGCGCGCATTGGTCTGGCCGACAACTGGCTGCGCCACATCCAGGACGTGCGGCATCGCCACCGCCAGCTGCTCGACAGCCTGCCCGAGGACGTGCGCGCCCAGGCCCTGTGCGACATCAACGTCATCGAGCAGGTCGTCAACGTCTCGGTCAGCACCGTCATGGTCGACGCCTGGGCGCGCGGCCAGGAGGTCACCGTGCACGGCTGGGCCTTCGGTGTGCACGACGGCCTGCTGCAGGATTTGCAGATGAGCGTCGCCGGGCCCGAGCAGCTCGACATGCTTTACAGCAAAGCCATAGACCGCGTCTGGGACGTGTGGATGGCCCGCGTGGGCGGCGGCACGCAGCAGCAACTGGTCTAAAAAAGGCCGGCCGCCATGTTCCCGCAGCGCCTGGACTCGAGCATCGCCTACGACATCGCCAAGGCGATGATGGACGGCTTCAACCGCCACTACCAGCTGTTTCGCACCGAGTCCGCGCGCGCCAAACACCGCTTTGAAACCGCCGACTGGCACGGCCAGCAGCGTGCCCAGCGCGAGCGCATCGAGTTTTACGACCTGCGCGTGCGCGAGGCCTCCACCCGCCTGGAGCGCGAGTTCAAGGCCGGCGAGCAGCCCATGGACGTCTGGCAGCAGGTGAAGCTCCACTACATAGGCCTGCTGGTCAACCACCACCAGCCCGAACTGGCCGAGACTTTTTTCAACTCGGTGACCACCAAGATCCTGCACCGCAGCTACTTCCAGAACGACTTCATCTTCGTGCGCCCGGCCGTCAGCACCGAGTACATCGAAAACGAAGAGCCCACCGCCCAGCCCACCTACCGCGCCTACTACCCAACGCGCGACAACATGCGCGACGTGCTGCTGCAGCTGGTGCGTGACTTCGACCTGCGCCTGCCCTTTGACGACCTCGAGCGCGACGCCGGTTATGTGCTCGAAGCCATCAGCGAGCGCTTTGCCGACGTCAAGCTGCGCGCCAACTTCCAGATCCAGGTCCTGACCAGCCTGTTCTTTCGCAACAAGGGCGCTTACGTCGTCGGCAAGATCATCAACGGCTTCAACGAAGTGCCCTTCGCGCTGCCGGTGCTGCACAACAAGGCCGGCAAGCTGGTGATTGATGCCGCGCTCTTCGGCGAAGACGACTTGCTGATTCTCTTCAGCTTCGCGCGCGCCTACTTCATGGTCGACATGGGCATTCCCTCGGCCTATGTGCAGTTTCTGCGCAGCATGATGCCGCACATGCCGCGCGCCGAAATCTACAACGCGCTGGGCCTGGCCAAGCAGGGCAAGACGCTGTTCTACCGCGACTTTTTGTACCACCTGCGGCATTCCACCGACAAGTTCCGCATCGCGCCCGGCATCAAGGGCATGGTCATGCTGGTGTTCGACCTGCCGTCCTTTCCCTATGTCTTCAAGGTCATCAAGGACTACTACCCGCCGCAGAAAGACACCACGCGCGAGCAGATCAAGGGCAAGTACCTGCTGGTCAAGCAGCACGACCGTGTGGGCCGCATGGCCGACACCCAGGAATACAGCGAGGTCGCCTTCCCGCGCGACCGCTTCGACGACGAACTCATCGCCGAGATCGAAAAATTCGCGCCCAGCCAGCTCGAGATCAGCGACCGCGACGGCGACGGCCAGACCGAGGTCATCATCAAGCACGTCTACATCGAGCGCCGCATGATCCCGCTCAACATCTACCTGCAGGAAGCCTTCGACGCCGGGGTCAACGAGCCCGCCGCCAAGGATCAGATAGAGCGCGCCGTCGTCGAATACGGCAACGCCATCAAGGACCTGGTGGCCGCCAACATCTTCCCCGGTGACATGCTCTGGAAAAACTTCGGCATCACCCGCCACGGCAAGGTCGTGTTCTACGACTACGACGAGATCGAATACATCACCGACTGCAACTTCCGCAAGGTGCCCGCCCCCCGCAACGAGGAAGACGAAATGAGCGGCGAGGTCTGGTACTCCGTCGGCCCCAAGGATGTATTCCCCGAAACCTTCGAGCCCTTTCTGCTTGGCAACGACGCGGTCCGCGAAGTCTTCATGAAGCACCACGCCAACCTGCTGGACGCCGACTTCTGGCAAAAACACCAGGCCCGCATCCAGGCAGGCCATGTGCACGATGTTTTCCCCTACGAGCGCGAAAAGCGCTTTATAGCGCTGCACAGCCCCGGCGAGGCCCACGACGAAGTGCTCACGCAGCTGCCGCCCGAACCGGCTTTAACGGGCCTCAGCGGCCTCACTCCATAAACACACACCCAACCTGAAAGGACTCCCTCGTGTCTGACTCCATCGTTATCCTCGGCGCGGCCCGCACCCCCATGGGCGGCTTCCAGGGCGACTTCACCAGCCTCTCGGCCCACGACCTGGGCGGTGCCGCCATCAAGGCCGCCATTGAGCGCTCGGGCATTGCGCCCGAGAAGGTCGACGAAGTGCTCTTCGGCAACTGCCTGATGGCCGGCCAGGGCCAGGCCCCGGCGCGCCAGGCCGGCTTCAAGGGTGGCCTGCCCGCCAGCGTGGGCGCGGTCACCCTGTCCAAAATGTGCGGCTCCGGCATGGAAGCCACCATGCTCGCGCACGACCAGCTCGTCGCCGGCAGCCGCGACGTCATGGTCTCCGGCGGCATGGAAAGCATGACCAACGCGCCGCACCTGCTGCTCAAGGGCCGCAGCGGCATACGCATCGGCCACGACCGCATCTATGACCACATGATGCTCGACGGCCTGGAAGACGCTTACGAACCCGGCCGCGCCATGGGCACCTTCGGCGAGCAGTGCGCCGAGAAATACCAGTTCACCCGCGAAGCGCAGGACGCCTTTGCCACCGCCAGCGTCAACCGCGCCAAGGCCGCCACCGAGTCCGGCGCCTTCAAGGCCGAGATCACCCCCGTCACCGTCAAGGGCCGCAGCGGCGACACGGTGATCTCCATCGACGAAGGCCCGGGCAAGGTCAAGCTCGACAAAATCCCCACGCTCAAGCCCGCCTTCAAGAAAGACGGCACCATCACCGCCGCCTCCAGCTCGTCCATCAACGACGGCGCCGCCGCCCTGGTGCTGGCCCGCGAATCGACCGCCAAGGAACTGGGCGCCAAGCCCATCGCCCGCATCGTCGGCCACGCCACCTTCGCACAGCAGCCTGAGTGGTTCACCACCGCACCGGTGGGCGCCGTCAACAAGCTGCTCAAGAAAATCGGCTGGAGCGTGAAAGACGTGGACCTCTGGGAAGTCAACGAAGCCTTTGCCGTCGTGCCCATGGCCGCGATGAAAGAACTCGGCATCAGCCACGACATCGTCAACGTCAACGGCGGCGCCTGCGCACTGGGCCACCCGATTGGCGCATCGGGCGCCCGCATCATCGTCACGCTGATCCATGCGCTCAAGGCGCGCGGCCTCAAGAAGGGCATCGCCACGCTGTGCATAGGCGGCGGTGAAGGCACGGCGCTGGCCCTCGAGCTGGTCTGAACCACGATGAAGGTTCTTGTCATAGGCGCATCGCGCGGCATAGGCCTGGAGTTCGTCCGCCAGTACCTGGCCGAAGGCGCAGAGGTCATTGCCACCGCGCGCGACGACGAAGGCCTGCAGCGCCTCAAGGGCCTGGGCGCCAAGGCCTTGCGCCTGGACGTGGCCCAGCCCACCAGCATCAGCGGCCTGGCCTGGCTGCTGGACGGCGAGGAAATCGACATCGCCCTGTATGTGGCCGGCGTCTTCCCACACGGCGACGCGCTGAGCCCGCCCACGCGCGAGGCCTTTGACAACGCCATGCACACCAATGTGCTGGGCGCCATGCAGGCCATCCCGCAGGTCGCGCCCCTGGTCGAGGCGGTGCGCGGCGGTGGTGGGCGCTTTGCGTTTATCAGCAGCGCCATGGCAAAGATAGACGGCGTGGAAAACAGCCGCGGCTGGGTCTACCGCGCCAGCAAGGCCGCACTCAACATGGTGGTCGCCTCGGCCCAGCACGACTACCCCAAGGCCATCATGGTTGCGCTCTCGCCCGGCTGGGTGCAGACCGACATGGGCGGCAGCGGCGCGCCGCTCACCACCGTCCAAAGCGTCACGGCCATGCGCGCCGCGCTGGCCGGGCTCAAGCCCGAGCACAAGGGCGCCTTCCTCGACTACGACGGCCGCCGCTTCGGCGCCTGGTAAGCCCGCGCGGCTTTCCTTTTTTACATTCATCGCAAGGCACAGCATGCTGCTCAACCAGGACCAGGAAATGATCCGCGACGCGGTCCGCGCGTTCGCGAAAGAAGAACTCTGGCCCCATGCCGCACGCTGGGACAAGGAGCACCACTTCCCCGTCGAGGCCCACAAAGGCCTGGCCGCGCTGGGTGCCTACGGCATTTGTGTGCCCGAAGAGTTTGGCGGCGCCAACCTCGACTACCTCACGCTGGCCCTGGTGCTGGAAGAAATCGCCGCCGGCGACGGCGGCACCAGCACTGCCATCAGCGTCACCAACTGCCCCGTCAACGCCATCCTCATGCGCTACGGCAATGCCCAGCAGAAAAAGCAATGGCTCACAAAGCTCGCGCAAGGCGAAATGCTGGGCGTCTTCTGCCTGACCGAGCCGCACGTCGGCAGCGATGCGTCTTCGCTGCGCACCACGGCCGTCAAGCAGGGCGATGAATACGTGATCAACGGCGTCAAGCAGTTCATCACCAGCGGAAAGAACGGCCACGCCGCCATCGTCATCGCGGTGACCGACAAGGGCGCCGGCAAAAAAGGCATGAGCGCCTTTATCGTGCCCACCAGCGCGCCCGGTTATGTGGTCGCGCGGCTCGAAGACAAGCTCGGCCAACATTCCAGCGACACCGCACAGATCAATTTCGACAACTGCCGCATCCCGGCCGAGAACCTGATCGGCAGCGAAGGCGAGGGCTACAAGATCGCGCTGGGCGCGCTCGAAGGCGGGCGCATAGGCATCGCCGCCCAAAGCGTGGGCATGGCGCGCAGCGCGTTTGAGTTCGCCCTCGACTATGCGAAAGAGCGCCAAAGCTTCGGCACCGCCATCTTCAACCACCAGGCCGTGGGTTTCCGCCTGGCCGAATGCGCGACCAAAATCGAGGCCGCGCGCCAGCTGATCTGGCACGCCGCCAGCCTGCGCGATGCCGGCCTGCCCTGCCTCAAGGAGGCCGCCATGGCCAAGCTGTTTGCCAGCGAGATGGCCGAACAGGTCTGCAGCGTGGCCATCCAGACCCTGGGTGGCTATGGCTATGTGAACGACTTCCCGGTCGAACGCATTTACCGCGACGTGCGCGTCTGCCAGATTTATGAAGGCACCTCCGACGTGCAAAAAATCATCATCCAGCGGGCCCTGGCCTGAGGAGACAACAAGATGCCCATCACCAAAGGATTCCGCGCCCTGGTCGACGAGGCCATGGCCCAGGTCAAGACCTATAGCGTGGACGAGGTCAAGGCGCGCCTCAAGGACCCGAAGGTGCAAATCGTCGACATCCGCGATGTGCGCGAACTCACAGCCGGCACCGTCACCGGCAGCTACCACGCGCCGCGCGGCATGCTCGAGTTCTGGGTGGACCCGGCCTCGCCCTATCACAAGCCCCTGTTTGCCGACGAGGGCAAGGAGTTCATCCTGTTCTGCGGCGCGGGCTGGCGCAGCGCCCTGGCCACCAAAACCCTGCAGGACATGGGCATGCGCAACGTCGCCCATATCGACGGTGGTTATGCCGAATGGGTCAAGCAGGGCGGGCCCATTGAAACGCTCGAAGACCGGGAAAAGCGCAAGGCCCGCGCCAACAGCTGCGGTTGATGTCGAATCCGCTGCCGTCCCAGCCATGCCCCTGCGGCCGCGCAGGCACGGCCCGAAAACCCTTGCCGTTCGCCGACTGCTGCGGCCGCTACCTCGATCACTTCGACAGCTCCCCCGCGCCCGACGCCGAGTCGCTGATGCGCTCGCGCTACAGCGCCTTTGTGGCCGAGCGTGCCGACTACCTGCTCGCCACCTGGCACGCCAGCCACAGGCCGGCGTCCATTGACTTTGATCCCGGCGCCAAATGGCTGGGCCTGGAAGTGCGCAGCCACCGCCAGCTTGACGCCACCCACGCCGAAGTCGAATTTGTCGCGCGCCAGAAAAGCCCCGGCAGCCCCGCGGTGCGCCTGCATGAGCGCAGCCGCTTCGTGCACGAAGCTGGCCGTTGGTACTATGTGGACGGCGACGCGCTCTAGAAGTAGACGCCCGGCCGCCGTGGCGTGAAGCAACAAAACAGAAAGGCTCCCGGTGAAATTCGACGCGGTGTTATTCGACTGTGACGGCGTGCTGGTCGACAGCGAACCCATTACCAACGGCGTGCTGCGCGACATGCTCGAAGAGCGCGGCTGGAAGCTCAGCCCCGCCGAATGCATGCGCATCTTTGTCGGCAAGGCCGTCAAGGACGAAGCCGCGCTGATCGCCGCCAACACCGGCAGCCCCTTGACCGAAGAGTGGATGGTCCAGTTCCGCGAGCGCCGCAACCTGGGCCTGATGCGTGACCTCAAAGCCATAGCCGGCGCCGTCGACGCCATCGCCAAGGTCCACACGCTTTACCAGGGCCGCATCGCCTGCGCCTCGGGCGCCGACCGCTTCAAGGTCGAGCTGCAGCTGGAAAAGTGCGGCCTCATGCCCTTCTTCAAGGGCCGCATCTTCAGCGGCCACGAACTGCCACGCTCCAAACCCTTCCCCGACGTCTACCTGGCCGCCGCCGCGGCCCTGGGCGTGGACCCCAAACGCTGCGCCGTGGTTGAAGACACCGTCACCGGCGTCACCGCCGGCGTCGCGGCCGGCTGCACCGTGTTTGGCTACAGCCCGTCTGAAATGGGCCATGACGCCCCGAATGCCCTCAAAGCCAGCGGCGCATCCCAGGTGTTTACCGACATGGCCGACCTGGTTTCGCTGCTAAGCTGAATTTTTCCCGCCCGGCATGTCGATTCCGGCCTTCCCCGTTCGTCGTCAAGGTGTCATCAACCACCTTTCGAAGGAAACACCATGAAATACCTCTGCCTCGCCTATTACAACCCCGCCGACTTCGCCGCCATGGCGCCCGCCGACGTCCAGGCCCTGGTCAGCCAGTGCCCGCCCAAGGACAAGGAACTCAAGGCCACCGGCCAGCTGCGCCTCAGCGCCTCGCTGGGCGAGCCCGAGCAGACCATCCGCATCCAGCCGCGCGGCGGCAAGCCCAAAGTCACTGACGGCCCCTTCACCGAAGTCAAGGAGCTGGTCGGCGGCTTTTTCATCATCGAAGCCGACAGCCGCGACGAAGCCGTGCGCCTGGCCTCCATCCACCCGGCCGCCACCCTGGGTGAACAGGTCGGCTGGTACATCGACATGCACCCCATCGGCTTTTTTGAGCAGTACAGCGGCAAACCCGCCTGAACGCGGCACCCGGCCTCCGGCCCGGGCGCTGAAAGACCAGCCTCCCCAGGGCTGAAGCGGTCTCCCCGGGCCGGGGCTGTCGCGAAGCGGGCTGCGGTGCTAAGCTGCCAGCCCGACTTTTAAAAACAAAGGTGTGACCATGCCCGGACTTTTGCCTAATGTCGACCCCGACGGTTTGCTGGAATTTTCAGTCGTCTACACCGACCGCGCGCTCAACCACATGTCGCGCAGCTTCCAGGGCGTGATGGGCGACATCTCCGCCATCCTCAAAGAGGTCTACCACGCGCATTCCGTCGCCCTGGTTCCCGGCAGCGGCACTTACGGCATGGAGGCCGTGGCCCGCCAGTTCGCCGCCGGCAAACATGTCATGGTCATTCGCAACGGCTGGTTCAGCTACCGCTGGACGCAAATTTTTGAGATGGGCAACATCCCCGCCTCGCACACCGTGCTCAAGGCCCGCAAGACAGCCGCCGGCGCCCAGGCGCCGTGGATTCCCGCACCGGTGGCCGACGTCGTCGCCGCCATCGCGAAAGAAAAACCCGCCCTGGTCTTTGCCCCGCACGTAGAGACCGCCTCCGGCATGATGCTGCCCGACAGCTATATCCAGTCCGTCGCCGCCGCCGTGCATGCCGTGGGTGGCCTGTTTGTGCTCGACTGCATTGCCTCCGGCGCCATGTGGGTCGACATGAAAGCCACCGGCGTAGACATCCTGATATCAGCCCCGCAAAAAGGCTGGAGCAGCTCACCCTGCTGCGCCATGGTCATGCTCAGCGAACGCGCACGCGCCGCAACCGAAACCACCATGAGCTCCAGCTTCGCCTGCGACCTGAAAAAGTGGCTGCAAATCATGGAAACCTACGAAAAAGGCGGCCACGCCTACCATGCAACCTTGCCCACAGACGCCCTCACACGCCTGCGCGCCACCATGAAAGAAACCCAGGACTACGGCTTTGCCAAAGTGAAGGCCGAACAAGAGGAACTGGGCAGCAAGGTCCGCACCCTGTTCGAAAGCCGCGGCCTACCCAGCGTGGCGGCCGAAGGTTTTAAAGCCCCGGGCGTGGTCGTCAGCTACACGACCGATACCGACATCCAGTCAGGCAAGAAGTTTTTGGCCGAGGGTTTGCAAACCGCCGCCGGTGTGCCGCTGCAATGCGACGAGGGCCCCGACTTCAAGACCTTCCGTGTGGGGCTGTTTGGGCTGGAGAAGTGGCATAACGTGGACCGGACGGTGGCGAGTCTGGCGGGGGCTTTGGAGAGGATTGGGGTGGGGGCGAAGATCGCCGACACCGTTGCCGATTAATCGCAGCACCGATTACTTGGTTGCAGACTAAATCTCTGCTACTGGAGGTGTCTAAGCAAGAACTGTCGAATTTCTGCCCATTGGCTCCCGTAATGAGCTTCTCGATGGTGATTTGGACATAACGCAACCACGTTATTTTTCGCATCCTTCCCTCCCTCCGATAAAGGGATGACGTGATGGGTTTCCAAGAAAATACTTCCGTTTTTTAATTTAAATCCTGGGGCCTTGCACAGTTCGCAGTGCCCCATCGCGCGTAGAAGTACATCACTTCTGACGGTGGCGCTTCGATCGTAGACATTGCTGGTAACGCTTCGCTTTTTGGGATCGTTTGCATCGTCCTCCGGGACTGAAAATTGGTCGGCGTACGTTGCGGCAGCAACTCCGCGACGGAGAGTTATTTCCCCCTCAGGATTAATTCTCGTAATAGCCCAAGGTACCGGATCTAGCGTTCGCAATTCAACCCGCGATGGCTTTCCTCCCTTCTTGCCGACTGTCCGCTGCAATCCTGCAATGGAAATTACTCTGACGGGGAGCTGCGCGGAATAGGCTTGTTCGATTTTTTCCAGCATGCGCCGCCGTCGGGCTGCGACATTTCCCTTTGGTTCGAGCGCCGCGTCCCTCCTTAAATTGAGGTAGTACTCCACTCCACCGTTTACGGGCAACATATCACGACGCCAAAGATTTAAAGCCAAAACGATGCCCGGTTGGATAAACGCCCACTCGTAGCAATATTTCGGATTCGAAGCCGCTCGATGTGGGCCTTTTTTGAAGTTCTTCCAGTCCGACACGTCGACCCCTGAGTCGCGGACCAAATCCATCACGCGCATCGGAACGGTTGGTTCGAGCTCGATAGGTAGTGACATATGTTCTCCTGTGACAACTGGAACTTACGCTAAATGAGCAATGATTCCTATCCTATAAAAGAAGGAGGTTGTCGAGATTGTGCAGAGAGAAGAACTTGACGCAATAGAACCGGAAGCCAGTTCGCGGAAATAACGCTTCTAAGCGGTGAGGATGTTTGCAAGCACCCGAATTGACTTTCCATCATCTGAATAGAGGATGGGAGTAGCCGCGCAAAAGGAATACGATCAAACGCGCAAAGCTGTAGGGTAGTTACTGGCAAATCGTTCCAAAGAATATTCGTAGCTGAAAAGTGGAGGTGAATTATGTTTATTGAGACCGTCCACATTCAGAACTACCGATCTATTCGAGACGGGCATGTTAGTTTTGGAAAAGTCACCTCCTTCGTTGGACGAAACGGTGTTGGGAAGTCGACCGTGCTGTATGCACTCGACTCTTTCTATAACGTGGGAAATCAATATTCTCATTTGGATTATTACAACCACGATCTGACGGCGACGATTCGAATTCGTGTCACTTATGGCGGGTTGCGTGCTGAGGAAATTGCGGAGTTTGGAAATTATGTTCAGGATGGTCGACTCACGGTGACCAAGGTAGTAACCCAAGGAGGATCTCGATACCTTGGGACCACACCGCAGATCCCTCGATTTGCAGAGCTTCGGCAGATTGGCGCAAGAGAGCGTCGAAATGGTGTTCGGGAAATGATGGAGTCGGGAGAGCTTCCTGGCTTTCCCGCGCTACCAGCTAGAGGGGAGGACGTTGACGCAGCAATGATCGCCTATGAGACGGCGCATCCCGAAATGCTTGTGCCGATTGAAAGCGAATCTCAGTTCTTCGGTCCGCGAAATGTGGGCGGAGGGAAACTAGATAAATTTACGAAGTTCGTTCTGGTGCCTGCAGTAAAGGATGCAGCGAGCGAGACGGAGAAGCGTGGCGCAATAATGCAGTTGTTAGACCTTATCGTCACGCGCAGCATCAATAGTCGACCTGATTTCCTTCAGTTTAAGCATGATTTTGAGCAGCGAGCTAGGCAGCTTTATGGGCGTGAAAATATTCCTGAGCTTTCCGAGCTTGGGAGGCTGGTAACCGAACGCCTTGTTAGATATGCACCTGGCGCTGAGTTACTTATAGATTTTGCAGAGTTGCATCCTCCCGCAATTCCGATACCGGATGCGGTTGTTACCGTTTCGGAAGAAAACTTCAAAGTCCCGGTTCGCTACAGCGGTCATGGATTGCAACGCGCTTTGATTCTGGCTCTTCTAGAGCAACTGTCGATGACTCGTCCTCCACCCACTCGTCAGGTTGAAGATACACCAATAGTCGAGGAGGATATCCGGCTTCCCGATCTCATTTTGGCAGTTGAGGAACCGGAGCTCTATCTTCATCCAGCCAGAAGCCGATACTTGGCTTCCATCTTGCGGGAACTGTCAAGTCCGATCGAAGACGCGACAGCTCCACGCACACAAGTTGTTTCTGTAACGCATTCCCCATATTTTGTGGATGTCGAACATTTTGACGAAATCAGAATGTGCCGAAAACTGGCAACTGGAGTTGTTGGTGAGCCCAGAATGACCGTCTTTTCTAGCTTTACGAGACTACAAGCTTCGCAAAAATTGGCTGAACTAACCGGTCGAGATCCGACGGAATTCACAGCGACAACATTTGTAGCTAGAGCATCTCCAGTTTTAACCTCAATTGTTAACGAGGGACTATTTGCCGACATCGCTGTAGTAGTTGAAGGCGAATCTGATGTCGCTGCTCTTTGGGCTATGCAGAAGCACCTGTCTCAAAACTGGGACGAACTAGGGATCGTAGTGATCCCTGTTTCGGGAAAGTCGAAGATGGATAGAGCTGTCATCGCATTTCAAGGGTTTGAAATTCCAACCTTCTTCATGTTTGACGGCGACAGGACGAAAGGACAAGAAGCTGAAGCCAATAAGTTGCTGCTTAAGCTAGCAGGGGCCGAGGTGGTTGACTTTCCCTCGACGACAGTCGCGAATAACTATGCCGTTTTTGAAGATGACATAGAAACGTATCTGCGCGAGACAGCAGGTGCCAGATACGAACCACTAAGAGATGTGTGCGCGCAGCGATGTGGGCACACCCGATTGGGAACTGCGCTAAAAAACCCGGAAATAATGCAGGACTTTTTAAGAGATGCACACGCGGAGGGGATTAATTTCACGTTGCTCAGGCAAATTGTAGAAACACTGACGGCTCAAGGTAGGGCACTTCGGCCAGTTCCGATTAGGCAGGACGTCCAGCCTGAAGTCGAATCCGTTTGAATCGATTTTCTCGAACCCGAAATTTCTTGTGACCATTCAAGGGTAATGAGTGGCTCTACCGTGGAGCTCTGCGAAATTCCGTTGGTGAGCTACCTGCCCAAGCCCCAAATGCCCGGATAAAACTCTTCTCATTCCGAAACCCCGAAGCCTCAGCTACCTGCTTGATAGGCTTTGAAGTCCGCAGCAACAGGTCTTTCGCTTTTTCAAACCGAACCTCATCCTTGAGCTGCTGCAGCGAAGCCCCTTCCTCCTGAAGCTGGCGGTGCAAAGAGCGTGGCGACATATTGAGCACCGCCGCCAGGGTTTCCGCGGTATGGGATGCGCCTGCTGCCGGGTTGGCCAGCGCCTGCCGCACCTGCTCCACCAGCAAACGATCGCGCCGGTACTGCAAGACCGTCAAAGGCAAAGCCCGCTGCAGCATCTGCTGCAAGGCTTTTTCATCACGGCGCAGCGGCAAAGCCAGGTAACGCGCATCAAACCGGATCTCGGCCTGCGCGGCCTTGAACTGCAGGCCCGGGCCGGGGAACATCAGGGCATACGCCTCCACATGGGCCGGCGCTTCGAAGGGGAAGCGCGCGCCCTGCAAGGGAATGCGCGAATCCACATACCAGCAGGCCAGGCCGTGGATATTGCGCAGCACATGGACCAAACCAAACTCGCCAACCCGGCCGGGCATTTTTTCTTCGACCGTGATTGCGGCCGTGTCGCCGCTGGTCGCCAGGCGCAGGGTGATGTCGTCGGTGATCAGCGCATGGTGGCGGCACCAGCGTTTGAGCGCTATGCCCAGGTTGGGCGAGCTGATCGATGCGCGGGCCAGCATGCCGTAGCTGCCCCAGGGCAGTTTGCGGCCAAAGGCGCCCAGGCCTTCGTCGTCGAGTTCCTGCATGGCGGTGCCGGAGAGGACTTCCATCTGGCGGGCCGTGATGTGGGCATTGGCCTGTTTGAGCTGGTTTGGCGTGATCTGTGCCAATTTCAGGGCCTGGTCAGGGCTTTGGCCGTGGCGCTTGTAGGCGGCAGCAATGCTTCTGGCAAAGGCCATGGGCGTGGCGGCGACGGGTGGGTTGGTGGGGCTGCGGGAGGGCATAGGCTGATTCTCGGTGCCGTTGGCAGGATTTGCAACCTTGTTGGCGGCCTGGCGGGGGCGGGTTTTCGCTAAGCTGGCTGTTTGGCGTTAAGGTGTGTCTTGGTGTGGGGGTGGTGCCCATCGGCGGGCTCGGGGCTGGCTTCGACAAGCTCAGCCCGAACGGGGGAGAGGGGCTTAGCTACCTCAGCCCGAACGGTTCAGGGGTACACGAGAACCCCGGCACACCAGACAACACGCAGCCGCTTTGCAACAAGGAAATCCATGTCCGCTCTTGAGACCCAGCTCAACGCCCGTTCCGCCGACTTCCAGGCCAATGCCGCCGCCATGCGTGCGCTGGTTGACGACCTGACCGCCAAAGTCGCCAAGGCCGCCCAGGGCGGCGGCGATGTGGCCCGTGCGCGTCACACCTCACGCGGCAAGCTGCTGCCGCGTGACCGGGTGCAGATGCTGCTGGACCCGGGCACGCCTTTCCTCGAGCTCTCGCCGCTGGCCGCGTTTGCGATGTACCCGGACCGTGACGGCGCCGACAGCGCGCCCTGCGCGGGCGTGATCGCCGGCATAGGCCGCATCAGCGGGGTGGACTGCATGATTGTGTGCAACGACGCCACCGTGAAGGGCGGCACCTACTACCCGATGACGGTCAAAAAGCATTTGCGCGCGCAGGAGATTGCGCAGCAGAACAACCTGCCTTGTGTTTACCTGGTCGATTCGGGCGGCGCCAACCTGCCCAACCAGGACGAGGTGTTTCCTGACCGCGACCATTTCGGCCGCATCTTTTTTAACCAGGCGAATATGAGCGCCCAGGGCATTGCGCAGATCGCCGTGGTCATGGGCAGCTGCACGGCCGGCGGCGCCTATGTGCCGGCCATGAGCGACGAGACCATCATCGTCAAGAACCAGGGCACCATCTTTCTGGGCGGTCCGCCGCTGGTCAAGGCCGCGATTGGCGAGATTGTCAGCGCCGAAGACCTGGGCGGCGGCGATGTGCACACCCGGCTTTCGGGCGTGGCCGACCACCTGGCGCAGAACGACCCGCATGCGCTGGCCCTGGCGCGCCGCGCCGTGGCCAACCTGAACCGGCAAAAGCAACCCCAGCAGGTGCTGCGCACGCCGGTGCCGCCGCTGTACCCGGCCGAAGAACTGTATGGCGTGATCCCGACCGACACGCGCAAGCCTTATGACGTGCGCGAAATCATTGCGCGCATTGTGGACGGCAGCGAGTTTGCCGAGTTCAAGGCGCGTTACGGCGCCACCCTGGTCTGCGGTTTTGCGTATGTCGAGGGCATGCCGGTGGGCATCATCGCCAACAACGGCATTTTGTTCAGCGAGTCTGCGCAAAAGGGCGCGCACTTCATCGAGCTGTGCTGCCAGCGCAAGATACCGCTGGTGTTTTTGCAGAACATCACAGGCTTTATGGTGGGCAAAAAATACGAGGCCGAGGGCATTGCGCGCCACGGCGCCAAGATGGTGATGGCCGTGGCCACGGCCCAGGTGCCCAAGTTCACCATCATCATCGGCGGCAGCTACGGCGCGGGCAATTACGGCATGTGCGGCCGGGCTTATTCGCCGCGCTTTTTGTGGATGTGGCCGAATGCGCGCATCTGCGTGATGGGCGGCGAGCAGGCCGCCGGCGTGCTGGCCACCGTCAAGCGCGACGCGATTGAAGCCAAGGGCGGCAGCTGGAGCGCCGAGGAAGAGGCCGCCTTCAAGCAGCCGGTGCTGGACCAGTTCGGCCACCAGTCGCACCCCTACTATTCAAGCGCGCGCCTCTGGGACGACGGCGTGATCGACCCGGCCGATACGCGGCGTGTGCTGGCGCTGGGGCTGTCGGCCACGCTGAACCAGCCGATTCCCGATACCAAGTTTGGCGTGTTCCGGATGTGATGATGTACGGCCGCAACCCGAATCCGTTCGGCCTGAGCCTGTCGAAGGCTTTTCGACAAGCTCAACGCGAACGGATATTTGCTGATCAAAAAAACTGACAAGAGACGGCATGGACAACATCTACATCACCCCCGAGCACGAACTGCTGCGCGAGCAGGTCGCGCGCTTTATCGCGCGCGAGGTCGAGCCCTTTGCCGCTGCCTGGGAAGAAGAAGGCTGCGTGCCGCGCGAGGTGCTGCGCAAGATGGGCGAAGCCGGCCTGCTGGGCCTGATGTACGAATCGGAATATGGCGGCGCCGAGGCCGATGCCTTGACCAACCTGGTGTTTGCCGAGGCGCTGTCGCAGTCGACCTTTGGCGGCTTCATCATCACGGTGCTGGTGCACACCGACATGGCCAGCCCGCACTTGTTCCACGCGGGCAATGCGGCGCAGAAGGCGCGCTATATGCCGGACGTGATTGCCGGCAAGACGATTACCGCGGTCGGCATTACCGAGCCCGGCGCGGGCTCTGACGTGGCCGGTATGCGCATGACCGCCAAACGCGAAGGTGATGAATGGGTGCTGAACGGCACCAAGATGTTCATCACCAACGGCGTTCATGCCAACCTCTATTTCATCGCGGCCAAAACCGGCACGGCGCGCCACGATGTGTCCATGTTCATCGTTGAAAAGGGCACGCCGGGTTTTACGGTGGGCCGTGCGCTCAAAAAAACCGGCTGGCTGTCGTCCGACACGGCCGAGCTGGTGTTTGACAAGGTCCGCATCCCGGCCGGCAACCTGCTGGGCGAAGAGGGCAAGGGTTTTTATTCGGTCATGAAAAACTTCCAGACCGAACGCATTGCCCTGGCGGCCATGGCGGTGGGCCATTGCACCCAGGCGCTGAAGATGACCCTGGACCATGTGCGCCAGCGCCAGGCCTTTGGCGCCACGCTGTGGGACAAACAAACCATACGCCAGCGCATCGCCATGCTGGACGCCAAGACCCGCGCGGCGCGCCAGTTTATGTACCACTGCGCCTGGTCGGTGACGCAGGGGCGCGACATTGTGCAGGAGGTCTCCATGCTCAAGGCGCTGACGGGCGAACTGGTCAACGAGGTGTTGCAGACTTGCCAGCAGTTCCATGGTGGCATGGGCTTTATCCGCGAGACAGCGATTGAACGCCTGTGGCGCGATGCGCGTGTGCTGGGCATAGGCGGCGGCGCGACCGAAGTCATGCTGGAAGAAGTGGCCAAACGGTATTAAGGGGAGCAGACCATGAACCATTTATTGATAGAAGTCACCGGGCACGTCGCCACCGTCACCCTGAACCGCGCCGAGGTGCGCAACGCCTTTAACGAGGAGGTGATCGCCGAAATGACCCAGGCCTTTGTCGAACTGGGTATGCGCGATGAGGTGCGATGTGTGGTGCTGGCGGCCCAGGGCCCGGCCTTTTGCGCGGGTGCGGACCTGAACTGGATGCGCAGCATGGCCGACTACACCTACAAACAGAACATGGAGGACGCGGGCCGCCTCGCGACCATGCTGCAGTCTGTTTATGAATGCCCCAAGCCCGTCGTTGCCCGCATACAGGGCGATGTGTACGCGGGGGGCATGGGCCTGGTGGCGGCTTGCGACATGGCCGTGTCCGTCAACACAGCCGGCTACTGCCTCAGCGAAGTCAAGCTGGGTTTGATCCCGGCCACCATCAGCCCTTATGTCATTCGCGCCATGGACACGCGCGCGGCGCACCGCTATTTTTTGACGGCCGAGCGTTTTGATGCGGCTGAGGCGCTGCGCATCGGTTTTGTGCACGAGGTCGTGGCGGCCGAGGCGCTGGACGCCAAGGTGGCCGAGCTGGTTAAAAGCCTGGTCAATGCCGGCCCCGAGGCCGTGAAGCTCTGCAAAAAACTGGTGCAGGACGTGGCGGGGCAGGCCATCACACCCGAGCTCACACAGATGACGGTGCAGGCCATTGCCGATGTGCGTGTGAGCCCCGAGGGGCGTGAAGGTGTGCAGTCCTTTTTGCAAAAGCGCAAGCCCGACTGGTTGGGAAAGGCCTGACGCAGGCATCATGGGTGCTATTTGCGGGAGCCAGGTCTTGAAGATCTCACAACATATTCTGGGTTGCTTGCTGATGCTGTCGGCGCCTGTGGCGTTCCCGGCCGACCTCAAACCGAGTGCGGAGGCGCTGGAGGCCGAGGCGCGGCTGCAGCGCGAGTTCGCGGTGAAGTCTTTCTACCGGGACTTCAACCGCATCGAGCAGGTGGTGTACCCGCTGTTGCGGGTGGGGGCACCTTACTGTTCGACAAGGCAGCGCTGGGCCGTCGGTCCTTCTCCCCGCACCGAATTCCAGCTGAGCGAGGAGTTTCGCCCGCATGCCGCCAGCGTCGGCCTGGATGCGGGCCTGAGCTTTGTGTCGGTGCTCGAAGGAACCCCCGCGGCGGCGGCGGGCGTCCGGCCCGGCGACAAGGTGCTGGCCGTCAACGCGGAAAAAGTGCCAACCGGCAATGAGTCGGTGGCCTGGTTTGAACGCCGGGTCCATGAGCTGAGAAGCCGCCGGGAACCCATCCTGCTCGGCCTGCAGCGTGACGGCGCGGCGCTGGACATCACCGTGGGTGCGCACCAGGTGTGCAACATCGGCCTGAGGTATGTCCCCAGCGACGCGGTCAATGCCGCGGCTTCCACGCGTGAGTTGATTGTTACCGCGGGCATGTTGCGTTTCGCGCCGGACGACCAGGACCTGGCGCTGGTGCTTGGCCATGAAGTGGCCCACACGGCCTTGCGCCACCCGGAAGAGCTGACCAACGAGGCCCGGGCCCGCGCCGCGGGGGGGATACTGGGCGTGATCCTGGGCCGGGCGGTGTTCCTGCCGGCGCGGGACCCCTACGGGCAGGACAAGGAACGCGACGCCGACTATCTGGGGATTTACCTGGCCGCCGCTGCCGGGTATGAGGTTTCAGCAGCCCCGGATTTCTGGCGGCGCATGGCGGCGAAACAGCCCAGCAGCATCAAGGAGTCCTTCACGGCCAGCCACCCCAGTGCGCCTGAGCGCTACCTGAGGCTGCAGGCCGCGGTGGCTGAAATTGCGGAAAAGCAGAAGCAGGGCAAGCCGCTGCTTCCCAATCTTGCCGAACTGAAAACGGCTTATGACGGCGACTATGTCTCCTTCGAGGCGGGAAAACAAAAAACCGTCAAGGTGCTCAAGCCCTCGATCGCGGAGGGCGCAACCTTGCCGGATTTCACGCAGGTGCCGTTTGTCAATGACGACGGGCGCGTGGCTTACCAGCGATTCCTCACCATCACCACAAGGCCCAGGGCATTTGCCATTCATGAAAGCGGCCTCTGGTCCTTGCGTATGGGAGTCAACGCGGCGGCGGACGCCCTGGCATCCTGCAATTCGCGGGGGCGCAAGCGGCCTTGCCAGCTGTACGTGGTCAATGACGAGCTGGTGTGGAAGCCAGGCGCCACGGGTAAGCGGCAGGAGGCCGCAGCCGAAAGCACCGCGGATGCAACCCGGGTGGGGACTTCCCGCAGCCGCGCAGAGCCGGAAGGCACGGCATTCGCCAGGCTGGATGATGTTGACGCCGTACCGGGTGTCAGTGCCGCTTGCCGCGACCGTTACAAGACCTGGCTCGCCCAGAAAGCACCAAGAGCTTACGCGGTCGGCCCGGCCGGGCACTGTGGTTTCTCCTGGGGCCCGGCGCCGCCGGATAGCGGCCTGTCACCTGACCCCAGCGTGCGTGCGCTGGCCGCCTGCGCGCGTACGGGCAAGGGCGACTGCAAGCTCTATGCCGTAGACGGCACCGTGGTGTGGAAGCCATGACAGCCACATCCCTGGACACCGCACAACTGATCGCCCTGGCCGGCGCGCTGGGCTGGGCCAGCGGCGTGCGCCTTTACCTGGTGGTGCTGCTGACCGGGCTTGCCGGTTTTATGGGCTGGGTGCAATTGCCGGGCGGACTGCAACTGCTGGCCCACCCGGTGGTGCTGGGCATCAGCGGCTTTATGGTGTTTGTCGAATTTTTTGCCGACAAGATACCGGGCCTGGATTCGCTGTGGGATGTGGTGCATGGCGTGATCCGCATCCCGGCCGGCGCGGCGCTGGCGGCCGCGGTGTTTGGCGGCGACAACGGCCTGGGCGCGCTGGTGGCGGCCCTGCTGGGCGGCACGCTGGCGGCCACCAGCTTTGCCGCCAAGGCCACCACGCGGGCGGCCATCAATACCTCGCCCGAGCCTTTCAGCAATATAGGTGCCTCGCTGCTCGAAGACGGCCTGGTGCCGCTGGGTCTGTGGCTGGCGATTGTGCATCCCTTTGTTTTTGTGGTGCTGCTGGCCCTGGTGCTGGCGCTCAGTGTCTGGCTGATACGGGTGTGCTGGCGATTTTTGCGCCAGCTGTTTATCCGTGTGGCGCGCATTTTCAGCGGCAGGCCGGATCCAGGAACCACCGCCGCTTTTACTTTGACCTCCCCTTTTTCGAAGAAGAACGACCATGTTTAAAAAGATACTGATTGCTAACCGGGGTGACCAGCGGCGAAGCCGCGCAGCAGCGAAGCTAAATTGCTTGGCACGCGAAGCGTGCGCAGGGTATTTCACCGCGAAAGTTAACCATGTTTAAAAAAATCCTTATCGCCAATCGCGGTGAAATAGCCTGCCGTGTGGCTGCGACTGCCAGACGCATGGCCATACAGTCCGTCGCGGTGTATTCCGATGCCGACGCGGGCGCCAAGCATGTGGGCTTTTGCGACGAGGCTGTGCACATAGGCGGCAGTGCGCCCAAGGACAGTTATTTGCGCTGGGAACGCATCATCGAGGCCGCGAAAGCCACGGGCGCCGAGGCGATTCACCCGGGCTATGGCTTTCTGAGCGAGAACGAGGAGTTTGCCCAGGCCTGCGCCAGCGCCGGCCTGGTCTTCATAGGCCCGCCGGCCTCGGCCATCAAGGCCATGGGCTTGAAGGCCGAGTCCAAACAGCTGATGGAAAAAGCCGGTGTGCCGCTGGTGCCCGGCTACCACGGCAGCGACCAGGACCCGGCGCTGCTCAAGCGCGAGGCCGACCGCATTGGCTACCCGGTGCTGATCAAGGCCAGCGCGGGCGGCGGCGGCAAGGGCATGCGCGCGGTCGACAAGAGCGAAGACTTTGAAGCCGCGCTGGCTTCCTGCAAGCGCGAGGCCATCAACAGCTTTGGCGACGACGCGGTGCTGGTCGAAAAATACGCGCAGCGCCCGCGCCATATCGAGATACAGGTGTTTGGCGATACCCACGGCAACTATGTTTACCTGTTCGAGCGCGACTGCTCGGTGCAGCGCCGCCACCAGAAGGTGCTGGAAGAAGCGCCGGCCCCCGGCATGACCGAGGCCATGCGCAAGCAGATGGGCGAGGCGGCCGTGGCGGCCGCGCGCGCCGTGAACTATGTGGGCGCCGGCACCGTGGAATTTATCGTTGAGCAGCGCACGGACGGCAGCATGAACTTCTTCTTTATGGAGATGAACACGCGCCTGCAAGTCGAGCATCCGGTGACCGAAGCGATCACCGGCCTGGACCTGGTGGAGTGGCAACTGCGCGTGGCCTCGGGCGAAAAGCTGCCACTGGCGCAAGACCAGCTGCGCATCACCGGCCACGCCATCGAGGCGCGCATCTGCGCCGAAACGCCGGACAACAACTTCCTGCCGGCCACCGGCAGCCTGCATGTCTATAAAAAGCCGGCGCACACGGCCTTTGAAAGAGGGCAGGTGCGCGTGGATGACGGCGTGCGCGAAGGCGATGCGATTTCGCCCTATTACGACTCCATGGTGGCCAAGCTCATCGTGCACGGCGCCACGCGTGAAGAGGCGCTGGCCCGGCTGGACGATGCGCTGGCGCAGACCCGCATCGTGGGCCTGAGCACCAATGTGCAGTTCCTGCGCTATGTGGTGCGCAGCCCTTCGTTTGCCAAGGCCAACCTGGACACCGCGCTGATTCAGCGCGAAGAGGCCGTGCTCTTCAAGCAGGAGCCCGTGGGCCTGGCCATGGCGGCCGCCGCGGCGGTGGCCAAACAGCTGCTGGACGAGCGCGCCCTGGCGGGCGACGACCCGTTCAGCCGCCGCGATGGCTGGCGCTCGCACGGCCTGGTGCAGCGGCGCTTTGAGTTTGAATTCCATGGCGAGCCGGCCAAGGCGGTGTTGACCTATGGGCATGACGGCGCGCTGCATCTCGCGTTGGGCGATATCGCGGGGCCATTGGTGTTTGCTGAAACTGCACAAGGCATAGAGATCCAGTTCGCGGGCCAGCGCGTGACGGCGGCCGTCTATGCGCAGGGCGAACTGGACCATGTGTTCACTGCCAGGGGCGCGACGCAAATCCTGTCGATAGACCTGCTGGCCCATGCGGGCGAAGCCCAGGCCGAAGGCGGCCGCCTGACGGCGCCCATGCCGGGCAAGGTCGTGTCCTTTGCAGTGAAAGCCGGCGACAAGGTCAGCAAGGGCCAGCCGCTGGCCGTGATGGAAGCCATGAAGATGGAGCACACGATCGCCGCGCCGGCCGACGGCACGGTGCAGGAATTGCTCTATGCACCGGGCGACCAGGTCAACGAGGGCGCGGAATTGTTGAAAATAGCCGTTTGAGTTTGTTTTGGCTCCAAACGTAATTTCAGCGGGATTTTTTCATGCGCATCAGTTTTTGCTGTTTCGACACCAAGCCCCAGCCCTGGGTGGACGGCCTCCAGGCGGCCTTTCCCGATGCCGATGTGAGCTTGTGGGCCGCCGGCGCTGAGCCGGCCGATTACGCGGTGGTCTGGGCGCCGCCCCAGCAGTTCTTTGACGAGCAGCAACAGCTCAAGGGCATCTTCAACATAGGCGCGGGCGTGGATGCGCTCATGAAGCTGAAGCTGCCGGCCGGCGTGCCGGTGGTGCGGCTGGACGATGCCGGCATGTCGGTGCAGATGGCCGAGTATGTCTGCCATGCGGTGATACGCCACTTTCGCGAGCTCGACGTCTATGAGGCCGACGTGGCGCAAGGCAAATGGTCTTACCGCGCGCCGCGCCTGCGTGGCGAGTTTCCGGTGGGTGTGATGGGCCTGGGGGTGCTGGGTGAACGTGTGGGCCGCGCGCTGGCGCAGTTTGAGTTCCCGGTGAATGGCTGGAGCCGCTCGCCCAAGGTGGTGGAGGGCGTGCAGTGCTTTTCAGGCGAGGTCGGCAGTACGGGCTTCCAGGACTTCCTGGCGGCCAGCCGCATCCTGGTCTGCCTGCTGCCGCTGACGCCCGACACCGTGGGCATCATGAACCGCGACACGCTGTCGCGGCTGCAGCCGGGCGGCTACGTCATCAATGTGGCGCGCGGCACCCACCTGGTGGACGAAGACTTGCTGGCGTTGATCGATAGCGGCCGGCTGGCCGGCGCGACGCTGGATGTGTTTCGCACCGAGCCGCTGCCGGCAGGCCATGCCTTCTGGAAGCATCCCAAGGTGACGGTGACGCCGCACACCTCAGCCCGTACCTTGCGCGAGGAAAGCATTGCCCAGATTGCCGGGAAAATACGCAGCCTGGCGGCGGGAGCCCCGATAAGTACCCTAGCCGGCGTGGTTGATCCGAAAAAGGGATACTGAAGATGTGGCCCCCACGGTCGCTCGCTTCGCGTAACCTGCGGCTTCTCCCTGCCCCTCTCATTACCGTAGGGGCCGCTGCGCCTGCGGCCCGGCAAAGCCGGTTCCGCGGCCCCTGCTTGCCTGAGAACCGGTTGCCGGTGGGCGACCACCCTGTCTCCTGAAAGAGCCTAATGAAACTACCTTCCAGAGTCAAAATCGTCGACGTCGGTGCCCGCGATGGCTTGCAGAATGAAAAAGCCCAGGTGCCGACCGCCGTCAAGATAGAGCTGGTGCACCGGCTGCAGGACGCGGGCCTGGCCGAGATCGAGGTCGCGAGTTTTGTGTCGCCCAAATGGGTGCCGCAAATGGCCGACAACAGCGAGGTGATGGCCGGCATACGCCGCAAGCCCGGCGTGCGCTATTCGGTGCTGACGCCGAACATGCAAGGCCTTGAAGCCGCGACGGCGCCGCCGCGCGAACTGTGGCCCGACGAGATCGTGGTGTTCGGCTCGGCCAGCGAGGCCTTCAGCCAGAAAAACATCAACTGCTCCATCGCCGAAAGCATTGAGCGCTTCCGTCCCGTGGTCGAGGCCGCCCGCGCAAAAGGCATTTATGTGCGCGGCGCCATGTCCTGCACCGTGGGCTGCCCTTATGAGGGCGAGATCGCGCCCGAGCGCGTGGGCATGCTGGCCGGCCTGATGAAGGGCATAGGCGTGCAGCATGTGGGTGTGGCCGACACGATAGGCGTGGGCACGCCGCTGAAGGTGCAGCGCGCGCTGGACGCGACGCTGCAGCATTTCGACATCAATGATGTGTCGGGCCATTTCCACGACACCTACGGCCAGGCCTTGAGCAACACCCTGGCGTCGCTGCAGATGGGTGTCTGGCAGTTCGACACCTCCTGCGCCGGCCTGGGCGGCTGCCCTTTTGCCAAGGGCGCGACCGGCAACGTCGCGACCGAGGACGTGGTCTATTTGCTGCACGGCATGGGCATTGAAACCGGCATTGACCTCGACAAGCTGATCGATGCCGGAAAATTCATCAGCGACTTCCTGGGACGCAAACCGAATTCCCGCGCCGCGACGGCGCTTCTGAACAAACGAGCGAATTGATATGTGTGGTGCTGAACTGAAGAGTTTGCCTGAGGGTGTTCAACGAGTGGCGGCGGTGCTGCGCGAATGCGGCCATCCGCATATGCCGGTGATGCTGGACGATGCGGCGCGCACCGCGCAGCAGGCGGCCGATGCGCTGGGCGTGCGCCTGGGGCAGATCGCCAAGAGCATCATCTTTCGCCGCAAGTCGGACGATGCCGCCGTGCTGGTGGTGACCTCGGGCGACAGGCGGGTCGACGAACGCAAGGTCGAGGCCCTGGTGTGTCCGGACGGCAAGCGCGTGGGCCGGGCCGATGCGGATTTTGTGAAAAGCAAAACCGGTTTTTCCATAGGGGGCGTGTCGCCCGTGGGGCATATCAGCCAGGCCGTGGTGCTGGTGGACCTGAGCCTGATGCGCTTTGACGAGGTCTGGGCCGCGGCCGGCCATCCGCATGCGGTGTTCAAGCTGATGCCGCAGGAGCTGGAGCTGCTGACCGGCGCGCCCGTGGTTGACGTGGCCGTGGATATGGGCGAGGCGGCCATCGCGCGCGAGCAGGCCGTTGCCCGGGTGACGGAGCGCGGCCGCACGGTGGACGCCGCGGGTGACGATGTGCCCTCGCCCTGCATCTCGGTGTGCCGCGTGAATGCAGACAGCGGGCTGTGCGAAGGCTGTTTTCGCACCCTGGGCGAAATCTCGGCCTGGGCGCGCTCCGGCCCCGAGGCGCAGCGCGAAGTCTGGCGCACCATAGGCCAGCGCATGGCGGCCGGGCAGGCTTGAAATTCAAAAAGAGAGGGCCTCATGAAGCACATCACTTTCTACTTTGACTTCATCTCTCCCTATGCCTACCTTGCCTTCGAGCAGCTGCCCGAAGCCCTCAAGGGCTTGAGCTACAGCGTCAGCTACCGGCCAGTGCTGTTTGCCGCCATGCTCAAGCACCACGGCCAGCTGGGCCCGGCCGAGATCGCGCCCAAGCGCGACTGGACTTACCGGCAGGTGCTGTGGCATGCGCACAGCAAGGGCATTGACATGAAGATGCCGGCCAGCCATCCCTTCAATCCCTTGCCGCTGCTGCGGCTGGCCAGCGCCTGCGGCACGCCCGAGGACCCGTCGAGCCCCAACCGCTATGTTTGCGAAACGATGTTTCGCCACGTCTGGCAGGGCGGGACCGAGGCCGCGGATGCGCAGCGGCTTGCCGCGCTCACGGCGCAGCTTGCGCCGCAGCACACGCTGAACGAGGACGAAGCCAAGGCACAACTCAAGAAGAACACCGACGAAGCGATTGCGCACGATGTGTTCGGTGTGCCCGCGATGGAAGTCGACGGAAAAATTTTCTGGGGCTTCGACGCGCTGCCCATGCTGCGCGAATACCTGCAGGGCAACACCTGGTTTGAAGGCGAAGGCTGGAACGGCGTGAGCCAGGTCGCCGTGGGCATTTCGCGCAAGGCCTGAGCGCGTAAGCACGCGTGCAGGCGTGTAAGCGAGTTTTACGCAGCGCGTAAAAAGGTTCTACGCGTTTTCCCGAAGAGGCTTCGTATGCTGAAAAGTTTCTCAAGGGTTTCCCCTTGAGTTGTCAGCCACGCATAAGTTTCACGCAAGCTCCTGTTATTTTCACGTCAGAGCTAGGTCAGGGACTCCAAAAATAATCAGTGCAGCTTCCATACCGGAGGCCTTCACTATTTGGAGACACACATCATGGCAACAGCCGTCGACAACAGACCCATGACCGCCGAGCAGAAGAAGGTGATCTTCGCCTCTTCGCTCGGCACGGTATTCGAGTGGTACGACTTCTACCTCTACGGTTCATTGGCCGCCATCATCGCCAAGCAGTTCTTCAGCGGACTGGACGCGGGCTCGGCCTTCATCTTCGCGCTGCTCGCGTTTGCCGCCGGCTTCATCGTGCGCCCCTTCGGCGCGCTGGTGTTCGGCCGCCTGGGCGACATGATCGGCCGCAAGTACACCTTCCTGGTCACCATCGTGATCATGGGCCTGTCGACCTTCATCGTGGGCCTGCTGCCCAACTACGCATCCATCGGCGTCGCCGCGCCGGTGATCCTGATCGCGCTGCGCATGTTGCAAGGCCTGGCGCTGGGTGGTGAGTACGGCGGCGCCGCCGTCTATGTGGCCGAGCACTCGCCCCAGGGCAAGCGCGGCGCCTACACCTCCTGGATCCAGACCACCGCCACGCTGGGCCTGTTCCTGAGCCTGCTGGTGATCCTGGGTGTGCGCACCGCCATGGGCGAAGCCGCTTT
Organism: Polaromonas sp. CT11-55; assembly: GCF_047303325.1. Lineage (NCBI taxonomy): Bacteria > Pseudomonadati > Pseudomonadota > Betaproteobacteria > Burkholderiales > Comamonadaceae > Polaromonas > Polaromonas sp. CT11-55. The sequence goes on from NZ_JBKBEX010000012.1 coordinate 92,362, forward strand.
CGCCGACTGGGGCTGGCGCGTTCCGTTCATCGTTTCCATTCTGCTGCTGGCCGTGTCGGTCTACATCCGCTTGTCGATGAACGAGTCCCCCGCCTTTCAGAAGATGAAGGCCGAGGGCAAGACCTCCAAGGCCCCGCTGTCCGAGTCCTTCGGCCAGTGGCGCAACCTGAAGATCGTGATCCTGGCGCTGATCGGCCTGACCGCCGGCCAGGCCGTGGTCTGGTACTCGGGCCAGTTCTACGCGCTGTTCTTCCTGACGCAGGCGCTCAAGGTGGACGGCCCCACGGCCAACATCCTGGTGGCCTACTCGCTGATCCTGGGCACGCCTTTCTTTGTGATCTTCGGCACGCTGTCCGACAAGATCGGCCGCAAGCCCATCATCATGGCCGGTTGCCTGCTGGCCGTGGTCACCTACTTCCCGGTGTTCACCGCGCTGACCAAGGCCGCCAACCCCGACCTCGCCGCCGCGCAGGCCAAGAACAAGGTGATCGTGACCGCCGACCCGAACGAGTGCTCGTTCCAGTTCAACCCGACCGGCACCGTCAAGTTCACCAGCTCCTGCGACATCGCCAAGCAGGTGCTGGCAGGCGCATCGGTGAGCTATGACAACGTCGCCGCACCCGCCGGCACCGTGGCCACCATCAAGATCGGCGAAAACGCCATCCCCAGCTACTCCGCCAAGGGCCTGAGCGCCGACGACGCCAAGAAGAAGGACGCCGAGTTCAAGAAACTCATCGCGGACGACCTGAAGGCCGCCGGCTACCCCAGCAAGGCTGACCCGGCCAAGGTTGACAAGGTCACGGTCACCCTCATCCTGTTCTACCTGGTGGTGCTGGTGACCATGGTCTACGGCCCGATCGCCGCCATGCTGGTGGAGCTGTTCCCGACCCGCATCCGCTACACCTCGATGAGCCTGCCGTACCACATCGGCAACGGCTGGTTCGGTGGCCTGCTGCCGACGACCGCCTTCGCCATCGTGGCGCAGACCGGCAATATGTACAACGGCCTCTGGTACCCCATCATCATCGCCGGCATGACGCTGGTGGTCGGCACCTTGTTCATCAAGGAAACCAAGGACGTGGATATTTACGCCAACGACTGATTGGTGTGATCGCCGGGGCGGGCCCAGCGGCCCGCGCCGGTTGTAGAGGCTCAAGAGCCTCGTGATTTTTGCAGGCCCTCGTCATCCATGTGCCGGGGGCTTTTTTTTGGCCTTTTTTTATTTTTTGTTTTTTTTTGGAGAAGAGAAAAATGTGGAAACTCGTGCTCGGATTTATCGTGATCGCAGGCCTGGCCCTGTTCCTCTTGAACAAGGGTGGGGACATAGACCTCAGCGGTGAAAAGCATGGCGCATCCCCTGCGCCGGCGGCCGCGGCCCGCGCTTTGGTGTGACCTATTCCCGCGAGAGGCGTTTCCAGTTGCAGGACAGCGCCGCGACCCGTGCCCAAAAAGGTGCATTGGTGCTAAAAATGGGGTAAATTGAATCAGGGGCAACAAAAAAATGTCACAAATGTCTCTGCATTACGCACAGCTGTCTGCGTTCCCCCTGGCGTACTTACTGGAGACCCGCTGATGATTTACACCAAGACGGAATTGGGCCAATCCGCATTGCAAGACCGTTCCATCCCGATGACACCGAGGCAACGCTCGGCGTTCATCATGTTTGACGGCAAGCGCAGCATGGAAGAGGTGGTCAAGGCCACCGCGGGCCTGGGCGTCACGGCTGAAGATATTTCCCACCTGCTGTCACTGGGCCTGCTGGCACCCGCCGCGGTGCAGGCGCCGGCCCCGCCCGCGGCACCGGCGCCCGCCGTGTCCGCGCAGAACGCCGACGGCTCGCCCACCTTGAGCGCGCAGGAACACTATTCCAGGGCCTACCCGATCGCCACGCGGCTCACCGCCGGCCTGGGCTTGCGCGGTTTCCGGCTCAACCTCGCGGTAGAAGCCGCGACCGACATCGACAAGCTCAAGGAGCTCGCACCCAAGATCAAGGAAGCCGTAGGCCCCGAGAAGTTCAAGGAACTCGAGAACGCGCTTTACTTCTGAGCAAATCTGACGGCCTGACACCGCGCGTCTGCGACTTCGCAAGCTGGGGCCGCGAACCGGCTCTGCCGGGCGCAAGGCGCCTGTCCCCCCTGGGGGGAGGTGACGCTACACGAAGTGAGCGTCGGCAGGGGGGCTTATCTACCTCTTGAATTTGCCGTCCGTGCCAATGATGGACAGGTCGGCGAAATCCAGGCCGGTGTGGTCTTCGGGGCTATAGCTCACTTCCAGCCCACCCAGGTCGTACTTGCGCATGCCTTCAAGCGCTGCCTGGAGTTTTTCGCGCGTGGGTTTGGCGCCGGCGCGGCGCAGGCCTTCCACCAGCACCTTGGCCGCGGCAAAGCCTTCCAGCATGGCGGGGCTCACGTCGTTCTGGCCCTTGGCCTTGGCCAGCTCCTGGGCTTCCTTGACCATGGGGAAGGCGATGGAGCGCTCATACGGAAAGACCTGGGTGACGATCACGCCGCGGGCGTTGTCGCCCAGGCTTTTCACAAAACCGCCCGAGGCGTTGTTCGACAGCGTGACGATCTGCGCCGTGGAGCCGGCGGCGCGGAAGGCCTTGACGCCGTCGACTACGGCCTGGCCTGAGGCGACCATGATGACGGCCTGCGCATTCGACTGGTAAACCTTGGGCGCGATGGGCCCGAAGTCGGGCTTGCTGCGGTCGAACTTTTCGAGCACGGCGGGTTGCAGCTTGGCCGTAGTCAGCCCCTTCTGCGCACCCATGACGCCGTCGGCGCCGAAGCTGTCGTCGGCATAGACGATGCCGACGCGGGTGATGCCCATGGAGGCGAGGTGGGTCACCGCTTTCTCGGCTTCGCGCTGGTAGGTGGCGCGCACATTGAACACATATTTTCTGACAGGCTGGTGCAGCACCATGGCGCCGGTGGACGGACCCACCAGCGGCACGCCATGCTTATCGAGCAGCGGGATGATGCCTTCGGTGTGGGGCGTCCCGCGCGTGAGGAAGAGCGCCACCACGTTCTGCTCTTCGACCAGCTTGCGGGCGTTCTCGACGGTGAGCTTGGGGTCGAATTTGTCGTCGAGCGAGACCAACTCTATTTTTTGCCCGTTCACGCCCCCCTTGGCGTTGACGGCATCGATGTAGAGCTTGGCGCCGTCGGTGGTTTCCTTGACGCCGGCGCCCACGGGGCCGGTGAAGCCCGCGCTCTGCCCGACCAGAATCTGTGCCTGGGCCAGCTGGCCCAGGGCGGCCATCACAAGGGCCGCGCACAAATGCGTGATTTTTGACATGGTGTGTCTCCGTGTTTTTTTTCGATCAATCCCTGTGTGCAAAGTTAAGCACGAAAGCGCAAAAACAGCGAGCAGGGAAACCAGAATGTGCCCTAATTGGCGCGGTGGAAAGTGTGAAAAAAGCAGGGGAAAAGGCCCTTAATCCCTACATCCTGCACAGGCGGACGCTTTGCCTAGAATGTTTGACCTCTTCAGGAAAGACCGCACTCATGTCCCAGGGAACCATCCGCATCCGCGGCGCGCGCCAGCACAACCTCAAAAACCTCGACCTTGATATTCGCACCGGTGAAATGACGGTGGTCACCGGCCCCAGCGGCTCGGGAAAATCCTCGCTGGTGTTCGACACCCTGTTCGCCGAAGGCCAGCGCCGCTATGTGGAAACCTTCTCGGCCTATGCGCGCCAGTTCCTGGACCGCATGGACAAGCCGGCCGTCGACAAGGTCGAGGGCGTGCCCCCGGCCATCGCGATCGACCAGACCAACCCGGTGCGCAGCTCGCGCTCCACCGTGGGCACGATGACGGAGCTCAACGACCACCTGAAGCTGCTCTACGCGCGTGCCGCGCAACTCTTTGACAAGCAGACCGCGCAGAATGTGCGCCACGATACGCCCGAGTCGATTTACGCCGAGCTGATGGCGCGCACCAAAGAAGGCGACCCGCGTGTGGTGCTGACCTTTCCGGTCGAACTGCCGGGCAACACCAGCGCCGAGCAGGTCGAACAGTGGCTGTCGGTCAGCGGCTTCACGCGCGTGCATGCGCAGCGCGACGTCGCCACGCCGGCAGGTCCGCACAAGCTGCTGGACGTCGTGGCCGACCGCTTTCGCACCCATGCGGTGGAAAAGTCCCGGGTGATGGATGCGATTGAGACCGCGCTCAAGCGCGGCGGCAGGCTCAATGTTTATGTGCAACACGCAGAGGATGGCCAGCCCGACCAGATGTGGCGTTTCTCGACAGGCCTGCACTGCCCCGACAGCGACCTGCGCTATACCAACCCCACGCCCTCGCTGTTCTCCTTTAACTCGGCCATGGGCGCCTGCGAAACCTGCCGCGGTTTCGGCCGCGTGATCGGCGTGGACTACGGCCTGGTGATCCCGAATGACAAGCTGACCCTGCGCGCCGGCGCCATCAAGACCATACAGACACCCGCCTGGAAGGAAGCCCAGGACGATTTGATGCGCCACGCCGAAGCGGCCGGCATACCGCGCGACACGCCCTGGTACAAGCTCACGCCCGAGCAGCAGGGCTGGGTCATCAACGGCACACCGGGCTACAAGGACGGCAACTGGAACAAGCAGTGGTACGGCATCAAGCGCTTTTTTGAGTACCTCGAAAGCAAGGCCTACAAGATGCACATCCGCGTGCTGCTGTCCAAGTACCGCAGCTACACGCCTTGCGAAACCTGCGGCGGCGCGCGCCTCAAGCTCGAGTCGCTGTTGTGGCGCCTGGGCTCCAAAGAGGCGGCCGACGCGGTGCTGCCGCCGGGCCAGCGCTTTATGCCTGTGGGCGTGCAGTGGAGCCGTGAGCAGCTCGAGGCCCTGCCGGGCCTGGCGCTGCACGACCTGATGCGCCTGCCCATAGACCGGCTGCGAGAATTCTTCAGCGGCCTCTCGCTCAACGTGATGGGCGACGACGCCGAACTGCAGGCGCTCAAATCCTTGTTCGAGGAAATCCAGACGCGCGTCAAATACCTGTGCGACGTGGGCATAGGCTACCTCACGCTGGACCGGCAAAGCCGCACGCTCTCGGGCGGCGAGGTGCAGCGCATCAACCTCACGACGGCGCTGGGCACCTCGCTGGTCAATACGTTGTTTGTGCTCGACGAGCCCTCCATAGGCCTGCACCCGCGCGACATGAACCGCATCACCCAGGCCATGCACCGGCTGCGCGACGCCGGCAATACGCTGGTGGTGGTGGAGCACGACCCGGCCGTGATGCTGGCGGCCGACCGCATGATAGACATGGGCCCGGGCCCGGGCGAGAAGGGCGGCCAGATCGTGTTCGACGGCACGCCTGAAGACCTCAAACATGCCGACACGCTGACCGGCGCCTACCTGGGCTCGCGCAAGCAGGTGGGCATGGGCTTCAAGCGCGCGGTGACCGAGAACACGCCGCGCCTCATCCTCGAGGGCGCGCGCGACCACAACCTGAAAAACCTGACGGTCGACTTCCCGCTGCAGCGCCTGGTCTGCGTGACCGGCGTGAGCGGCTCCGGCAAGTCCACGCTGATGCAGGACATCCTGGCGCCGGCATTGCTGCGCCAGTTCGGCAAGGCGACCGAAACGCCGGGCCTGCACGACCGCCTGCTGGGCGCCGACCACCTGACCGACGTGGTGTTTGTCGACCAGTCGCCCATCGGCAAGACGGCGCGCTCCAACCCGGCCAGCTATGTGGGCGCCTGGGACGCGGTGCGCGACCTGTTCGCGCTGGCGCCGCTGGCGAAACAGCGCAGCTACACCGCCACCAAGTTCAGCTTCAACAACGGCGACGGGCGCTGCCCGACCTGCGGCGGCTCGGGCTTCGAGCACGTGGAGATGCAGTTTTTGAGCGACGTCTACCTGCGCTGCCCCGACTGCGACGGCAAGCGTTACCGCGCCGAGATCCTCGAGGTGACGATTGAGCGCAAGGCCGTGGGCGACCTCAAGCCGCGGCTGCTCAATGTGTCCGACGTGCTGGACCTCACGGTCAGCGAGGCGATTGCCCTGTTTGCGCAGGACCGCGAGGTGGTGCGGTCGCTGCAGCCGATTGTGGACGTGGGCCTGGAATACGTGAAGCTGGGCCAGCCCGTGCCCACGCTGTCGGGCGGCGAGGCGCAGCGCCTGAAGCTGGCGGGCTTTTTGGCCAATGCCAGCAAGACGGTAAGCGCGAGCAAGCAGGCGCTGGCGCTCAGGCAGCCCGGCCGCGGCACGCTGTTTTTGTTCGACGAGCCGACCACCGGCCTGCATTTTGACGACATCGCCAAGCTGATGCGCGCGCTGCGCAAGCTGCTGGAGGCCGGCCATTCGCTGATCGTGATCGAGCACAACCTCGACGTGATCCGCTCGGCCGACTGGCTGATAGACCTGGGCCCCGAAGGCGGCGAAGGCGGCGGCCTGCTGGTGGCCCAGGGCACGCCCGAGGAGGTGCGCAAGCACCCGACATCGCACACCGCGCTGGCGCTGCGCGAGTACGAGCAGGCCATGGGCAAGGTGCACGGCGTGGAGGAGTCGCGGCCCAAGGTGTGGGCCACGCGGCCGGTGTTCTCCAACCTGATCCAGATCGTCAATGCCAAAGAGAACAACCTCAAGAGTTTGTCGGTCGACATTCCGCGCGGCAAGTTCAATGTGGTGACCGGCGTCTCGGGCTCCGGCAAGTCCACGCTGGCCTTTGACATTCTGTTCAACGAAGGCCAGCGGCGCTACCTCGAGTCGCTGAACGCCTATGCGCGCAGCATCGTGCAGCCGGCGGGCCGGCCCGAGGTGGACGCGGTCTACGGCATCCCGCCCACCGTGGCCATCGAGCAGCGCCTGTCGCGCGGCGGGCGCAAGTCCACCGTGGGCACCACCACCGAGGTCTGGCATTTCCTGCGCCTCTTGTATGTGAAGCTGGGCATACAGCATTGCATCAAGGAAGGCGCGGCCGTGATGCCGCAAAGCCCTGAAAGCATCGCGGCCCAGCTGCTCAAGACCTATCGCGGCCAGCACATCGGCCTGCTGGCGCCGCTGGTGATCGCGCGCAAGGGCGTGTACACCGAGCTGGCCGACTGGGCGCGCCCGCGCGGCTACACCCACCTGCGCATAGACGGCGAGTTTCTGCCGACCACCGGTTTCCCGCGCATAGACCGCTTCAAGGAGCACACGGTGGAGCTGCCGGTGGCCGACATCCATGTGTCGCCCGAGAACGAGGCTGCCTTGCGCGCCGCGCTGGCGACCGCGCTGGAGCACGGCAAGGGCGTGGTCCATGTGCTGGCGCCGCTGGACGGCCTGCGCGGCGCGATGATGGCCGGCGCCAGCGCCAAAAACATCGGCAAGCTGATCGCGTTTTCGACCAAGCGCGCCTGCCCGGTCTGCGCCACTTCGTACGCTGAACTCGACCCGCGGCTCTTCAGCTACAACAGCAAGCACGGCTGGTGCCCCGACTGCGTGGGCACCGGCGTCAAGCTCACCAAAGAGCAGCGCAAGGTGTTTGACGACTCGGTGATGGACGACGACAACAAGGGCCGCGAGCAAAGCTTTGCCGAGCCCGAAGTGGAAGACGTGGCCGGCACCGCCTGCCCGACCTGCGAAGGTACGCGGCTCAATGCCACGGCCCGCGCTGTGAAGTTCGCCGGCGTCGGCATTGCCGACATCGCGGCGCTGTCGGTGACCGACGTGCGGCGCTGGGTGGAAAAGCTCGCGTTGCTGGGCCGCGAGGCCGGCATCGCGCGCGACCTGATTCCGGAGATCAAGAGCCGGCTGGAGTTCCTCGAGGACGTGGGCCTGGGCTACCTCACGCTGGACCGCGGCGCACCCACGCTCTCGGGCGGCGAGGCGCAGCGCATACGCCTGGCGGCGCAGCTGGGCTCCAACCTGCAGGGCGTTTGCTACGTGCTGGACGAACCGACGATTGGCCTGCACCCGCGCGACAACCAGATCCTGCTGGGCGCTTTGGGCAAACTCAGCGACCGCGGCAACACCCTGGTGGTGGTCGAGCATGACGAAGACACCATACGCCGCGCCGACAACATCATCGACATAGGCCCGGGCGCGGGCAAGCGCGGCGGCACGCTGGTCGCGCAGGGCACGGCGGCGCAGCTGTCGGCCGTGCCCGAGTCGCTGACCGGCCGCTACCTGGCCAACCCGCTGATACACCCGCTGCATGCGCGGCGCGAAACGCGCAAGGGCGCGGCGCCTGCGGCCGCGGTGAAGGAGGCCGCCGTGGTTGCCGACGCCAAGCCCGTGAGCAAACAGAAGGCGGCCCTGCTCAAGGCCGCGGCGCTAAAAGCCGCCGCGGCCAGCGCCAGTGCGTTGCACAATGCGGCGCCGGTGGCCGCCGGGCCTTTCACTTCCTGGCTCACGGTGGTCAATGCGGACCTGCACAACCTCAAGGACGTTTCGGTCACCGTGCCGCTGTACCGCCTGGTGGCGGTGACGGGCGTGTCGGGCTCCGGCAAGTCCACCCTGGCGCGCGATGTGCTGCTGACCAATGTGCATGCGGGCGTGACGCAGCGCTCCACCAAGTCGGGGCGCGACGCCGACGACAAGGGAAAGACGCCGGACTGGACCGGCTGCGAGCGCATCGAAGGTTATGCGGCGGTGGACCGTGTGCTGGAAGTCGACCAGACGCCTATCGGCAAGACGCCGCGCTCCTGCCCGGCCACTTATATCGGCTTCTGGGACACGATACGCAAGCTGTTTGCCGACACGCTGGAGGCCCGCGCGCGCGGCTACGGCGCCGGGCGTTTTTCCTTCAACACCGGCGAGGGCCGCTGCCCGACCTGCGAAGGCGCGGGCGTGCGCACCATAGGCATGAGCTTTTTGCCCGACGTGAAGGTGCTGTGCGAAACCTGCCACGGCGCGCGCTTCAACCCCGAAACCCAGGCCGTGACCTGGCGCGGCAAGAACATCGGCGACGTGCTGAAAATGGAAGTGGACGAGGCGGTGGACTTCTTCGCCTCCATGCCCAACATCAGCCACCCGCTGCAACTGCTGAAAGACGTGGGCCTGGGCTATCTCACGCTGGGCCAGCCGTCGCCCACGCTGTCGGGCGGCGAGGCGCAGCGCATCAAGCTGGTGACCGAACTGAGCAAGGTGCGCGACGACATCACGCGCCGCGGCCAGAAGGCGCCGCACACGCTCTATGTGCTGGACGAGCCCACGGTGGGCCTGCACATGGCCGACGTGGAAAAGCTGATCCATGTGCTGCACCGCCTGGTCAACGGCGGCCACAGCGTGGTGGTGATCGAACACGACCTGGACGTGATCGCCGAAGCCGATTGGGTGATTGACCTGGGCCCGGACGGCGGCAATGCCGGCGGGCGTGTGGTGGCGTCCGCGCCGCCCGAGGCGGTGGTCAAGCTGGGAACGCATACCGGGAAGGCGCTCCAAAGCGTCTTGTCACGGGTGTGAATTTGAATCGGTATTGTTCCAATAATTCGTCGAATATTTGCATTCGACGAAAAAATGGAACATACGGTCGTTGACGCCCGCGCGACAGCCCTTCAGGTGTTGCCCTGATTCGCCAAAGCCAATCGCCGGGCATGATGGCCGTATTCCAAAAAAGGAGACATGTCCATGCAACGCCGCCCCTTTCTGCACACCGCCGCCGCCCTGGCCTTGATGGCCGCCGCGGTCATGCCGGCCCAGGCGCAGACCTTTCCGGCCAAGCCCATCAAGCTGGTGATCGCGTTTCCGGCCGGCGGGCCCACCGACATCACCATGCGTTCACTGGCCGACAACGCCGGCAAGATCCTGGGCCAGCCGGTGATCGTGGAGAACAAGCCCGGCGCGGGCGGCACCTTGCCGGCGCAGCAGCTGCAAAGCGCGGCGGCCGACGGCTACACGCTGGCGCAGATCCCGCTGGGTGTGTTCCGCCTGGGCTACACGACCAAGATCAACTGGGACCCGGTCAAGGACATCAGCTATGTGATCAATGTGACCGGCTACGCCTTCGGCATCGTGGTGCCGGCCGACAGCCCGTTCAAGACCTGGGCCGACTTTGTGGCCTATGCCAAGGCCAACCCGGGGAAGCTCACCTACGGCTCCACCGGCACGCTGACCAGCCCGCACCTGACGACGGAACTCATCGCGCAGAAAGCCGGCATTGAATTGCAGCACGTGCCCTACAAAGGGAGCGCCGACCTGATGCTGGCGCTGGTCAGCGGCCAGTTGATGGCGGGCGCCGACAGCACCGGCTTTGCGCCGCAGGTGGAGGCCGGCAAGCTGCGTGTGCTCAATACCTGGGGCGAGAAGCGTCTGGACAAATTCCCGAACGCGCCCACGCTCAAAGAGCTGGGCTACGACATCGTGCAGAACTCGCCATTTGGCATAGGCGCGCCCAAGGGCACGCCGCCCGAGGTGATCAAGCGTTTGCACGATGCCTTCAAGAAGGCCATGGAAGAGCCGAGTTATGTGGCGGCGCTGGGCCGGTATGACATGCTGCCCAACTACCTGAGTTCGGCGGATTACACCAAGTTTGCGCAGGACACGGTGGTGCGCGAAAAAGTTTTGATCGACAAGCTAGGCTTGGCTAAACCCAACTAGCGGGCTCGATGCCGGCCAGTACGAACAGCTCGTCGGCCAGCTGGTCGGCGAGAGCCGGTTCCACGCCCGAACCAAAAATCAGCCGGTAAACAATAGGGGCCATCATGTGGTCCAGCACCTGCTGCACCGTGGGTGTGGCATCGCCGCGCGCCTGGGCCCGGCTCACCAGCAGCGTGGCTTCGGCGCGGCGGTTTTTCAGGCAATTGGTGTCTTCCGGGCCGGCCAGGGCCGCCGCCGCCTTCAGCATGGAGGTGCAGCCGGGTTTGTTGAGGTGGGTGATCAACTCCCGGGCCCAGGCCGCGAGTTCGGCCTTGAGGTCGCCGGTCTCGGGCAGGGGGCGGTTCGGGTCCAGCCGCTGCGTCGCGGTTTCGCCGAGCAGGCCGTTCACGTCGCCCCAGCGCCGGTAAATGCTGGAGGCGCTGACGCCGGCGCGCTCGGCCACGGCCGGCACGGTCACCTTGTCGCGGCCTTCCTGGGCAATCAGTTCTTCGAGCGCCTTGCGCACCACGGCCTGCACCTGGGCGCTGCGGCCGCCTGGACGCTTGTTCTGGGGTGTTTGTGGAGTGCTCATCAGGGCGGATTTTAACCTAAAAGCAATGATCTTTGCGTTAATTTTCAAACGAGTATAGAATTCGCAAACGCAAATAAATTTGCTTTAAGAAAGTCGAGCGTTTCCCATGAGCACACCCGCCGCCCCCTCTTTGCAAGCTTCTTCCGTCACCAAGGCATCCCGCTGGCAACTGCCACCCGCGGCCGCCTTCCCGCTGCTGGCTGTCCTGCTGTTCGCCTTCTTCGTGGCGGGCAGCGCGCCTTCGCCCCTGTTTGTCGTGTTCCAGCAGCAGTGGGGCTTTTCGCCGGCGCTGCTGACGGTGGCCTTTGCGATTTACGCGATCGCGCTGCTGGCCTCGCTGCTGGTGGCCGGTTCGCTGTCCGACCACATAGGCCGGCGGCCCGTGGTGTTTACCGCCTTGCTGCTGCAGGCCGGCGCGATGCTGAGCTTTCTGCTGGCTGAGAGCATCAACGGCATCATTGCCGCGCGCATTGTCCAGGGCATCGCGACCGGCATGGTCAGCGGCGCATTGACGGCGGCGGTGGTGGAGGCGGCCCCGGCCGCGCAAAAACGCCTGGGCGCGATGATAGGCAGCGTCTCGCCGCTGGCGGGCCTGGCCGTGGGTGCGCTGCTGACCGGCGTTGCGGTCAAGTTTGCGCTGCACCCGGTGCCGCTGGTGTTCGGCGTGTTGGCCGCCATCTGCGTCGCGGGTGCGCTGGCTACGTTGTTCCTGCCTGAAAGCGTGACGCCGCGTCCCGGCGCGCTGGCCTCGCTGGTGCCGCGCATATCGGTGCCGGTGCAGGCGCGCGGCGAGTTTGTGCGCGGTGTGCCGACCATGCTGGCGGTCTGGTCGCTGGCGGGCCTGTACCTCTCGCTGGTGCCGTCCATGCTGCAGCAAATCTTCAGCATCCACGACGGCATCGTCAACGGCCTGGCGATTGCCACTTTTTTTGGCCTGGGCGCCGCGTCGCCGACCCTGCTCAAAAGCCTGCCGCCTGTGCGCATGAGCGCCTTGGGCATGAGCTTGCTCGCTGCCGGCGTAGGCCTGGTGGCGGTCTCGCTGGCCAGCCATTCCGTGGCCTTGTTTTTTGCGGGAACGGCACTGGCCGGTTTCGGCGGCGGCTCGGCGTTCTCGGCCCAGGTGCAGACCCTGGCCCCGCTGGCACAGCCGCATCAGCGTGCCGAACTGTTCGCCGCGCTCTACGCCACCAGCTACCTGGCTTTCAGCGTGCCGGCCATGCTGGCGGGCCGGTTGATCGCGCCGCTGGGCCTGCCGGCCACGGTGGAGGGTTATGCCACGCTGGTGCTGGCGGTGGCCGCGCTGGGCGCATGGTTGCGCTGGACCTCGGTGCGCCGGGCGGCCTAGTCTCAGCTCAGTAGTGCGCGCGCTACCTCCGTAAAGCCCGCGCCGCGCTCGCTGTGCGTCACATAACGCGGCAGGTGCGCGAGCTGCGGCACAAAACGCGCGATGTTGGCCACGCCCACGCTGTTGGCAAAGGCCTTGAACATCAACTGGTCATTGGTGGAATCGCCCACATACACCCATTGCGCGATCTCGGCGTCCAGGTCACGCTGCCAGAGTTCGCGAACAATCCAGCGCGCGCCCTCAAGCTTGTTGTGCTCGCCATACCAGCCGTTGATATGGATGCTGCTCACGGTGGCATGCATGCCTTCGCTTTTCATAAGCGCTACCACGGCGGCGATCTGCGCATCCGTGAGTTGGGTGAACTCGCTGTGGTCTATGGCGATGTCGGTCTCGCGGCCCGGCGAGTCGGTAGCGCGGGCCACGCCAGGAATCTCACGCTCTATGCGCGCCAGCACGGCCTGCATGCGCGCGAAGTTGGCGCTGCGTGTGGCCGCATCCTGCTGGTAGATCTTTGACAAGGGCCTTGGGGCGGCGCTCTGGGCATCGGGCAGCAGCGCCACGGCGCCGTTTTCCGCCACGATGGCATCAACGGGCCAGCGCGCCGCGAAAGGCTCGCTCCAGCCCACAGGCCGGCCGGTGATGGCCACCACCTTGAGCCCGGCGACCTTCAAGGCACCCAGGGCCTGAAGCGCATCGGCGGTGATTTCCCCCTCGGTGGTCAGTGTGTCGTCGATGTCGGTAAAGAGGCCGGTGACGGCTCCGCGTTGCGCGGCGGGCCAAAGGGGAAGTTCTTGCATGGTGAAATTTTCGCATGGTGGCCCAGGGCTTACATGATGGGGCTGGGCAAGCGCGGGCAGCTTGGATACAATGACGGCTTCCTGAGGAGCGTTGCAAGCCACATCACGTGGACCAGGCTCAGGACTTCATTGCAACCACGCTCACCCGCATGTGCTCTCTCAAGCCGGGTGAATGACTGAATTCCCCCGATCTTGAACGCCGTGCCCGTGGCGATTTTGCCCAGTTACGTTTGATTTTTGGAGAACCGTATGAGCGCCGTCCTGAAGCCTTCCACCGACCACATCATTGCCGACATCTCTCTTGCCGCCTGGGGCCGCAAGGAACTGAACATCGCGCAAACCGAAATGCCCGGCCTGATGGCCATCCGCGAAGAGTTCGCCAAGGCGCAGCCCCTGAAGGGCGCGCGCATCACCGGCTCGCTGCACATGACGATCCAGACCGGCGTGCTGATCGAGACGCTGCAGGCCCTGGGCGCCGACGTGCGCTGGGCTTCGTGCAACATCTTCTCCACGCAGGACCACGCCGCCGCTGCGATTGCCGCCGCCGGCACGCCGGTGTTCGCCATCAAGGGCGAAACCCTGGCCGACTACTGGGACTACACCCACCGCATCTTTGAATTCAAGGGCGCCAAGGGCACGCCTGAAGAAGGCCCCAACATGATCCTGGACGACGGCGGCGACGCGACGCTGCTGATGCACCTGGGCAGCAAGGCCGAAAAAGACGCCAGCCTGATCTCCAAGCCGACCAGCGAAGAAGAAATCTGCCTGTTCAACTCGATCAAGGCCAAGCTCGCGCAGGACCCGACCTGGTACAGCCGCCGCCTGAAGAACATCATCGGCGTGACCGAAGAAACCACGACCGGCGTGCTGCGCCTCAATGAAATGTCGGCCAAGGGCACGCTGGCCCTGCGCGCGATCAACGTGAACGACTCGGTCACCAAGTCCAAGTTCGACAACCTGTACGGCTGCCGCGAATCCCTGGTCGACGCGATCAAGCGCGCCACCGACGTGATGGTGGCCGGCAAGGTCGCCGTGGTGGCCGGCTACGGCGACGTGGGCAAGGGTTCCGCCCAGGCGCTGCGCGCGCTGAGCGCCCAGGTGTGGGTGACCGAGATCGACCCGATCAACGCCCTGCAGGCCGCGATGGAAGGCTACAAGGTCGTGACCATGGAATACGCCGCCGACAAGGCCGACATTTTTGTGTCCGCCACCGGCAACAAGAACGTCATCACCTACGCCCACATGGCCGCGATGAAAGACCAGGCCATCGTCTGCAACATCGGCCACTTCGACAATGAAATCGACGTCGCCGCGCTCGAGAAGTGCACCTGGGAAGAGATCAAGCCGCAAGTCGACCACGTAATCTTCCCGGACGGCAAGCGCATCATCCTGCTGGCCAAGGGCCGCCTCGTGAACCTCGGCTGCGGCACCGGCCACCCGAGCTTTGTGATGTCGTCCAGCTTCGCGAACCAGACCATCGCGCAGATCGAGCTCTTCACCAAGAAAGAAGCTTACGAAGTCGGCAAGGTCTATGTGCTGCCCAAGCACCTCGACGAAAAGGTCGCGCGTCTGCACCTCAAGAAGGTCGGCGCGGTGCTGACCGAGCTGAGCGACGAGCAGGCTGCGTACATCGGCGTGTCGAAGGCCGGTCCGTACAAAGCGAATACCTACCGTTATTAATTGACGGTCTTCCTCCCTCTCCCTCTGGGAGAGGGCAGGGGTGAGGGTCAGCGGCACTGATGGCCCAGCGAGGTTTTTGAGGCCGCCGGCCCTCACCCTAACCCTCTCCCACAGGGAGAGGGGACAAGACCGGCCCATTCCACGGAGCACCATGCGCGCTGACCTCTTCCTCGTCGACCACGGCCACGCCGCCACCCGCTCCCAGGCCCAGCGCCTGATTGCCTCGGGCGTGCAGTGGCGCGCGGAAGCGGACGTGCCCTGGAAAAAAGTCGCCAAGAATGGCGACGAGATTCCCGAAGGCGCTGAGTTGCAGCTGCTGGACACCACCGAAGCCAAGTACATCTCGCGCGGCGGGCTCAAGCTTGAAGGCGCGCTCAAGGCCACCGGCTTGTCCGTGGCCGGCCTGCGCTGCCTCGATATTGGGCAGTCCACCGGCGGCTTTACCGATTGCCTGCTGCAGCACGGCGCCGCCCAGGTGGTGGGTGTGGACGTTGGCCACGGCCAGCTGCATGCCAGCCTGCGGGGCGACCCGCGTGTGGTCTGCATCGAAGGCCTCAATGCGCGTTCCATGACGGCCGCCGACCTGGTGGCCGGCCATGCGGGCGACAGCGGCGACATGGATTTCGCGGACGGCTTCGACGGCGACGATGACAGCGAGAGCGATGAAGAAGCCTCCGCGGCGATGGAAGCCAACTTCGACTTCCTGACCGGCGACCTGTCTTTCATTTCACTCACGCTGGTGCTGCCCGCCGTGGTGCGCCTGCTCAAGCCCGGCGGTGATCTGCTGATGCTGGTCAAGCCGCAGTTCGAGCTGCAGCCCGGCCAGGTCGGCAAGGGCGGCATTGTGCGCGACCCGGCGCACTTCGCGTTTGTGGAAAAGCGCTTGCGCGATGCCTGCGCGGCCCTGGGGCTGGAGGTCAAGGC
Organism: Polaromonas sp. CT11-55; assembly: GCF_047303325.1. Lineage (NCBI taxonomy): Bacteria > Pseudomonadati > Pseudomonadota > Betaproteobacteria > Burkholderiales > Comamonadaceae > Polaromonas > Polaromonas sp. CT11-55. The sequence continues at coordinate 108,193 of NZ_JBKBEX010000012.1, forward strand.
CTGGCTGGACTCGCCGATTGAAGGCGGCGACGGCAACCGCGAATTTTTTATCCAGGCCGTCAAGGGTAGTGACGTGGCCGGTGAAGACCAACCGCTGCCGACCGCGCCGCAGCGCAAGATCGCCAAGCGCGTGCCGCGTGCCGAACTGCGCGCATCGCGCGCACCGCACGAAGACTCCGAACTCGCGCATGCCGGCCAGCCCGGACCGGCGCGCGGCAAGCGACGTGACAAGAAAACCGATACCGACGAGTAACGACGAATCAACGACGAGTGAGATCAGTGATGAACCTGCCCCTGAGTTTTGAATTCTTCCCCCCCAAGACGCCGGAAGGCGCGGCCAAGCTGCGTGTGGCGCGCCAGGCGCTGTATGCGCACAAGCCCGAGTTCTGCTCGGTCACCTTCGGCGCCGGCGGTTCCACGCAAGAAGGCACCTTCGGCACCGTGAAGGAAATTCTGGACGAAGGCGTGGCCGCGGCCTGCCATTTCTCCTGCGTGGGCGCGACCAAGGCCACGGTGCGCAAGCAGCTGGCCGAGTTGCGGGCCATGGGCGTCAAGCGCCTGGTGGCGCTGCGCGGCGACCTGCCCAGCGGCTATGGCGCCGGCGGCGAATTCCATTACGCAAGCGACCTGGTGGCCTTTATCCGCGAGGAAACCGGCGACGCCTTTCACATCGAGGTGGCGGCCTATCCCGAGATCCATCCCCAGGCCAAATCGGCCGACGCCGACCTGCAGGCCTTTGTCAAAAAGGTCAAGGCCGGCGCCGATTCGGCGATCACGCAGTATTTTTTCAACGCCGACGCCTATTTCCGCTTTGTCGACGACGCGCAGGCCCTGGGTGTGGACCTGCCCATCGTGCCGGGCATCATGCCCATCACCAGTTCCATGCAACTCATGCGCTTTTCCGACGCCTGCGGTGCCGAGATTCCGCGCTGGATACGCCTGCGCCTGCAGGGCTTCGGCGACGATACCGCCTCCATCAAGAGCTTCGGCCTGGATGTGGTCACCGGCCTGTGCGAGCAGCTCTACGCCGCGGGCGTGCCCGGCATCCATTTCTACACGATGAACCAGGCCGCTGCGACGACCGAAATCATCGGGCGGCTGCAGCGGGCCTGAGCCCGGCCACCCATGCGCAAGGGTGTGGTCCGCAGTCTTCGTGTTGCCGGTGCGGCAGCCCTGATGGCCTTGCTGGCGGCCTGCACGACGGCGCCGACCGCGCCGTCCGGCCCCGGCCCCCGCCCGGCCGCGCCTCGGCCCGCACCGGCGCCGCAGCATGACGCGCCCGGCCAGGCCGTCGATGAAGTGCCGGCGCCTGTCCCGCTCACCGAGCGGCCTCGCCCCGAGCTGCTGGGCGGTGAAGTGCCGCGCGAGTTCCAGCGCGGCACCGCCTCCTGGTACGGCCCGCGCTTTAACGGCAGGCGCACCGCCAGCGGCGAGCGTTTTGACATGCGCGATTTCACCGCCGCCCACCGCACGCTGCCCTTCGGCACCCTGGTGCGGGTGCACAGCCTGGTCAACGGCCGCGACGTGGACGTGCGCATCACTGACCGCGGCCCCTATGCCGGCAACCGCATCATCGACCTGAGCCGCGCCGCGGCCGAAGAACTGGGCATGCTGGGCCTGGGTTTCAAGGAAGTGGTGCTGATGGTGCCGGAGTCCACGCCGGAGGTGGCCGTGGCGCCGCCGCCAGCCCCAAAACCGGCGCGCAAGCCGCGCCGCGCTTCGCCCGCCAGCCGGCGCTGAAGTGGCCTGAACCCGCCATAAGCCGGCGCTTGGCCCAGCGGCTTGCAGGGGTAATCAAAAACGGTGGCCGCAGTACTGGCTTCAATTTATTAGAATTTCAGTAATTCCTGAAAATTCAATAAATCAAAGAGGCTTGGCGCCATGAATCTTCCTCCCCTGACCCAGCGTTTTGTCCTGCATTTCGGTGAAATGGGCAGTCGTTGGGGCATCAACCGCACCGTGGGGCAGATTTATGCCCTGTTGTATGTGTCGCCGCGGGCCCTGAACGCCGACGAGATCGGCGAGGCGCTGGCATTCTCGCGCTCCAACGTCAGCATGGGGCTCAAGGAGCTGCAATCGTGGAACCTGGTGCGCCTGCAGCACCTGCCCAATGACAGGCGCGAGTATTTCCAGGCGCCTGAAGATGTCTGGGCCATCTTCCGCACCCTGGCCGAGGAGCGCCGCAAGCGCGAGATCGACCCGACGCTGTCCATGCTGCGCGATGCGTTGATGGAGCACCCCTCGCACGCGGACGACATCCACGCCCAGGCGCGCATGAAGCAGATGCACGATTTGATCGAGCTCATGACGGGCTGGCTGGCCGACGTGCAGAAAATGGACTCGGCCACGCTGGTGAGCTTGATGAAGATGGGCGCCAAGGTGCAGAAGCTGCTGGAGATGAAAAACAAGGTCGCCGGCAGCATGAAGGCCGGTTTGACAGGCCGCGCGGCATCCCCCACAGTGGCAGCCACGCCTTCCGATGCGCCCGAACCCGCGGCGGCGCCTGCCAACCTTCCCGATGACACCAGGAGTTGACGATGGACGGACTTGACGCATTCCTGTTGGCCCGCATCCAGTTCGCGGCCAACATCACTTTCCACATCCTGTTCCCGACCATCAGCATCTCGCTGGGCTGGGTGCTGCTGTATTTCAAGCTGCGCTTCGTCAAAAGCCAGGACCAATTCTGGATGGACGCCTACCAGTTCTGGGTGAAGATCTTCGCGCTCACCTTCGCGCTGGGCGTGGTCAGCGGCATCACCATGAGCTTCCAGTTCGGCACCAACTGGCCGGGTTATATGCAGAAGGTCGGCAACATCGCCGGGCCGCTGCTGGCCTATGAAGTGCTGACGGCCTTCTTCCTGGAAGCCACCATGCTGGGCGTGATGCTGTTCGCGCGCGAACGCGTCAGCGAAACCATGCACACCGTGGCCACCCTGCTGGTGGCGGGCGGCACCACGCTGTCGGCCTTCTGGATCCTGGCGCTTAACTCGTGGATGCAGACGCCCGCGGGCTTTGAAATGATCAACGGCCAGGCGCATGTCGTGAGCTGGCTGCAAGTCATCTTCAATCCGTCCTTCCCCTATCGCCTCACGCACATGCTGCTGGCCTCGGGGCTCACGGTGGCCTTTCTGGTGGCGGGTGTGTCGGCCTACCGCTGGCTGCGCGAGGACCGCGGGGCCGAGGTGATAGCCGGGCTGAAGACCGGCATCTACATGGCCGCGATGCTGATCCCGCTGCAAATCGTCGCGGGCGACCAGCACGGCCTGAACACGCTGGAACACCAGCCGGCCAAGCTGGCGGCGATGGAGGGTATCTGGAAAACCGAAAAAGGCGTGCCCGCGATTCTGTTCGCGCTGCCGGACGACAAGGCCAAAGAAAACCGCTACGAGATCGCGATTCCCAAACTGGCCTCGCTCTACCTCACGCATTCGCTGGACGGCGAGGTCAAGGGCCTGGACCAGTTCGAGGGCAAACACCCGCCCGTGGCGCCGGTGTTCTGGGCCTTCCGCATCATGGTCGGTGTGGGCGTGCTGATGCTGCTGGTCAGCTGGGCCAGCGTGCTGCAGCTGGCGCCCTGGAAGAAAGACCCGGCGCGCACGCTGACGGTCTGGCACGCGCGGGTGCTGGTGGCCATGACCTTCGCCGGCTGGATTGCCCTGGTCGCGGGCTGGTATGTGACCGAGATAGGCCGCCAGCCCTGGCTGGTGACAGGCGTGCTGACGGCGGCCGACGCGGCCTCCAAAGTGCCGGCGCCGCGCATCGCGCTCACGCTGTCGCTGTACCTGGTGTTGTACGCGGTGCTGCTGGTGTCTTATGTGTCGGTGGTGTTCTACCTCGCGCGGCACAGGAAACATGCGGACAAGCCGTTCGGGGACGACAAGGTCGCCGGCGAGACCGAGAAGGAACTCAACGTTGTGAACTATCCCGAAAAGGAAGGAGCTCCCCATGCTTGACCTTGCCCCCGACCTGACGCAAGCCGCCGGCTGGATGCCCATTGTCTTCCTGGTGGTGATGGGGCTGGCGATGCTGGCCTATGTGATCCTGGACGGCTACGACCTGGGCGTGGGCGTGCTGATGCGCCGCGCCAGCGACGACGACAAGGACACCATGATCGCCAGCATAGGCCCCTTCTGGGACGCCAACGAAACCTGGCTGGTGCTGGGCGTGGGCATTCTGCTCACGGTGTTCCCGCTGGCGCACGGCGTCATTCTGGGCGCGCTGTATTTGCCGGTGGCCTTCATGCTGATAGGCCTTACCTTGCGCGGCGTGGCCTTTGACTTTCGGGTGAAGGCGCGGGCCAGCCACAAGCCGCTGTGGAACCGCATGTTCTACACCGGCTCGCTGCTGGCGAGCTGGTCGCAGGGCTATATGCTGGGGTCGCTGATCACGGGTTTCGCCGCCACCTGGTGGACGATTGTGTTCAACGCCGTTATCGGCGCCGCACTGGTAGCGGCCTACTGCCTGCTGGGTTCGGGTTGGCTCATCATCAAGTCTGAAGGGGCGCTGCAGCTGCAGGCCGTGCGCTGGGCGCGCGCCAGCCTGTGGTTCACCATGGCCGGGGTGGCGGCGATTTCCATCGCCACGCCGCTGGTCAGCCACAGCATTTTCAACAAGTGGTTCTCCTTCCCCAACATCGTGCTGCTACTGCCCATTCCCGCCGCCACGTTGGTGCTGTTCGGCGTGATTTACCGCAGCCTGCAGCGCCTGCCGGTACGCCTGGCGCAGGGCAATGAGTACGGCGCCTGGGTGCCCTTCGGCGCCACGGTGGGCGTGTTTTTGCTGGCCTTCTACGGCCTGGCCTATAGCCTGTTCCCGTGGCTGGTGATAGACAGCCTGGACATCTGGAAAGCCGCCGCTGCGCCCGAAGCCATGGGCGTGATCCTGGCCGGAGCGGCGGTGGTGTTGCCCATGATCATCGGCTACACCGTCTTTGCGTATCGCGTGTTCTGGGGCAAGAGCACAGCGCTGAAGTATTAGCCCCCACGTTCCCCCACTGCGTGTGGGTCGCTGCCCCCCGAGGGGGCCGCTGCGCCTGCGGCCCGGCAAAGCCGGTTCCGCGGCCCCTGCTAGTGGAGAGAGAACCTGCGGCCTGTGTGTTTACAAACTAATTTCGGGTGCGGGCGCTACGGCTTCGAGTTCCAGCAGGAAGGCCTCGGCCGATTCGTAGCGCTGCTCGGGGTTTTTGGCCATCAGCTTGTTGACGACGCCCTGCAGGTCGGCATGGGGGGGCGGCAGCGGAGGCGTCTCGGCGTTCAGGTGTTTGGCCAGCAGCAACTCGAGCGACTCGGCGATGTAAGGTCTGCGGTGGGCCAGCATTTCGAACAGCATCACGCCCAGACTGTAGAGGTCTGACTTGGCCGTCACCTTGCGGCCGGTGGCCTGCTCGGGGCTCATGTAATAGGGCGTGCCCACCACATCGCCGTGGTGGGTTTGTGTCAGGCCCATGCTTTGCGACTGCATGATGGACTTGGCGATGCCGAAATCGGCCAGCGCCACGCTGCCGTCGGCGCGCAGCATGACGTTTTCGGGTTTGATGTCGCGGTGCACGATGCCGTGCGCGTGAATGGCCGACAGGGCCTGGGCGACCTCGCGCGCGACCGTCAGCGCCTGCGGCCGCGTCAGGCTGGGGCCGAACAGGCTGCGCAGGTCGCCGCGCTCGAAGTACTCCATCGCGATGTAGGCGTGCTCGTCGGTAAAACCCTGGTCATAGATCTTGATGACGTGCGGATGGTCTATCTTGCAGAGCAGGGCGTATTCCTGGATGAAGCGCACCAGGTGCTCGGAGGCCTCCTTGCCGCGCGAATCCAGCACCTTGAGCACGATGGGCAGGCCGTCGGATTCGCGCTCGCTCAGGTAGACCTCGGTCATGCCGCCCGCGCCTATCTTGCGCGTGATGCGGTAGCCCTTGAGCCGCACCGGCTCGCTGCCGGCGTCGAAACGCAAATCCTTGAGCGCCGAGAGCTTGGAGTCCAGCGCGCCCTTGACGGCGCGCGCGGTGATGTCGGAATTTGCGCGCACCGCGTCGCTGATCTCGCGCGCGCGCTCGGTCAGGCTGGCCATGCCGTGGATCTTGTCTTCCATGGTGGTGACCAGGCCGGTGACCTCGGCCACGTCGATGGCCAGGTTCTTGCCCGGCACCACCAGCGAGGTGTGGGTTCCCGTCTGTATGCCGGTGCCGGCCAGGGCCAGGGCTTCTTCGCTGGCCATCACTGTCCAGCCCATTTCCTCGGACGCGCTTTCCAGGCGCGCGGCCAGGGTTACGGTTTCGCCCACCGGCGTGACTTCCTTGTTCTGCTGCGTGCCGAGCTGGCACAGCGTGACGGCGCCGCTGTGGATGCCCACGCCCATGGCAAAGGGCGGCAGGGCGCGCGCGCCGAAGCGTTCGTCGAGCCAGTCGCGGAATTCATGCGTAGCCAGTGCCATGGCCAGGGCGGCGGAAATCGCGCGGCGCGGGGCCGGCAGCGGCGAGCCGGTCGTGGTGTCGGAAAACACGGCCATCAGGCCGTCGCCTATGAACTTGATGTGGCGGCCGCTGTTTTTGAGCACCGGCTCGGAGGTGCGCTCGAAGTATTCCGTGAGCAGCTGCGAGACTTCGGCGGCGCTGAGCTTTTCGGCGATGGAGGTGAAGTTGCGTATGCTGGCAACCAGCACGGTGGCGCTGGAGAGCTCCTCGGTCTGCGCCGTGGCCGGGATGTCCATGGGGATGGAGTCGGGCTGGTCGCCGCTGATGCGGTGGGAAAAGGCTGCGCGCAGGCGTTGCTCGCCGGCGGCCACCTCGGAATCTATGGCTTCGCGCACCCGCGCTTTTTTCTTGAGCTGGGCGTTCACCGCGTCCAGCAGTTCGGCGCGGCTGAAGGGCTTGGACAGGTAGTCGTCGGCGCCGGCCGTCATGCCGCGGCGCATGCTGTCGCGGTCGTCAAGCGCGGTGAGCAGCATGAAGGGGGTGTTGGCCAGCTCGCGGTCGGCACGCACGGTGGCCAGCAGCTCGAAGCCGTTCATGCCGGGCATGCCGACGTCGGAGATGATCAGGTCCGGCCGGCTGGCGCGGGCCTGAGCCAGGCCTTGCAGGCCGTCGGGCGCGGCGGCGGTCTCAAAGCCCTCGAGCTTGAGCAGGCGCACGATGTTGCTGCGGATGGCGTCGTCGTCCTCGACGATCAGGATCTGGGTCATGTCTATCCTCAGGAGATGGGCAGGCTGACCGTGAACCGGGTGCCCGCGCCTGGCGTACTCGCCACCTCGATTTTGCCGTGGTGCAGGTCGACCGCATGTTTCACGATGGCCAGGCCTAGCCCGGAGCCCTGCCGGTTGCCCACATTGGAGCCCCGGTGGAAGCTCTCGAACAGGCGCGGAAGGTCCGACGCCGGTATGCCTATACCCTCGTCGCCGACCTGCAGGATGAGTTCGTCGCCGGACGGGTTTTGCCGGCGGTCCAGCGTCAGCACCACCACGCTGCCGGGGGCCGAATACTTGCAGGCGTTGGTCAGCAGGTTGGTGCAGATGTGGCGCACCAGCCGCTCGTCGAGCATGACCAGCTGCGAAAACGCATCGTGGCCGACCGGCGCCTCGAATTCGATGGCGTGCTGGCCGGCATCGCTGGTGTGCACCTCGGTCACCAGCTTGCGGCACAGTGCCGCGATATCCAGCGGCCGCAGGTTGAGCCTGAGCTTGCCGGCATCGGCCTGGCCGACGGTCAGCATGTCCTCAAGCATGCCCTGCATGCGCTTAACCGCGACCACCAGGTCGGCCATGATGTCCTGGCGCTCCCGGTGCGTGATTTTTTCGCCGTAGTGCTCGATGAGTTCGGCCGAGGAAAGAATCGTGGCCAGCGGCGTGCGGAACTCATGCGAGGCCATGGAGACGAAGCGGGTCTTGAGTTCGCCCAGCTCGCGCTCGCGCACCAGCGCGCGCCGGGTTTCCTCGTCGGCCTCCTTGCGGCGCGTGATGTCCACGTACGTCCAGACCGAGCCGTCCTCGGGCCGGCTGCGGTCCAGCGCCGAGCCGTCCAGCTGCACCCAGATCAGCTCGCCGTTCTTGCGGCGCATGCGCGCCTCGGCCGAGAACAAACCGGTCTGCATGATCTGCGTGTAGGCCAGCGCGCCCAGGCGTTCGAATTCCTCGTCGCTCGGGTAGTGCACCCGGGTTTCCTGGCCCAGCAGCTCCGCCGGGCTGTAGCCCAGCATGGCGGCCAGCGTGCGGTTGAGCCACTGATGGCGCCGCTCCTTCAGGAAGGTGACGCCGACGGCGGTGGTCTCCAGGATGGCCTCGCGCTGCACCAGCGCGCTTTTAAGTTCTTCGTCGAGCCGGCGCCGTTCGCTGATGTCGGACATCAGCACCAGCAGGGCCGGCTCGCCGTCCCATTCGATGCGCGTGCCGTAGATGCTGGCCCAGCCGGTGCGCAGCGAGGGCGCCATGGCCTCACGCGGCGGCGTGATGAAACGGGCTTCGTAGGCATTGACCATGGTGCCCGACTGCATGAGCTCGCGCCGTTGCTGCACCATGAGGCGGTCGTCGGGATGGATCAGGTGCATGGAGGGCAGGCCTATGAGCACGCCGCCGAACAGCGCCTGCGCGCTCGCGTTGGCGAAGCGGACTATGCCTTTTTGCACCACCAGGATGGTGTCGTTGACGTTTTCCACCACAGCGCGGTAGCGCTCGGCGGCCGAGCGGGTCAGGGCCTCCAGCCTCTTGCGTTCGGTGACGTCCTTCAGGAAAAAAAGGTCCGCCGGCGCGCCCTCCCAGTCCACCAGCACGCCATTGATTTCCACCCAGGAGACTGTTCCGTCGTCGCGCTGGAATCGCGCCTCAAAGGCCGGAACGACATTGCCGGCGGCGCGCAGCTTGTGCTTGCCGGAAACAAAGTCGCGGTCTTGCGGATGGATGAACTCGATCATGGGCCGGTCGGCCATGGTCTCGGCCTGCGTGCCCAGCAGGGCCAGGCAGGGCGGATTGGCAAAGCGCAGCAGGCCGCCCTGGCCGACGCAGATGTTTTCGGTCGCCAGGTCGACCATGGTCTGGTAGCGCGCCAGCGAGGCGCTCAACTCGCGCGTGCGCAGCGCCACCCGGCGCGCGATCTCGGCCTCCATGGCGTCCTCGTCCGCGCGCAGCCCGTGGCCGGTCGTGCCCGGCGAGGCTGGGGAGGTCGGGTGTGCCTGAGCGGGCATGGAGTGTCGTGAAGCGCCGGTGAATGTCAGGAAAGTGGGTGCTGCGGAGGCCGGAAGCGGGAAAGAGGGGACAGGCAACCTTGCCACAACTCACCGCGGCGGTAAAGACAGGAAAACATGCGCGCCAGGCGGCAAACCGGCCGGGTCCCCCCGGCCCTGCCCGCGCCTCTAGCCCCCGTGTTCGAGCGTGAAGCCCGCGTTACGGTCCTGTCCCAGCAGCGCGACCATTTGCGGCAGCGCGGCCTGCAGCTCGGCTTTCAGCGTGTGGGGCGGGTTGATGACAAACATGCCGCTGGCCGGCAGTCCGGGGCGAATCACCTCTCCGCTCGTATCTGTCGTTAACTTGCTGGATTTCACGGTTAAAGCGACATTTAGCCAGCTGCGACCCGCCTTGACGGCCAGGGTCTTGAGTTTGCGCGGCAAATCGTGCGCTTCGGGCCGCGGAATGATGGGATACCAGACCACATAGGTGCCGGTGGCAAAACGCTTGAGGGCGTCGGCCATGCAGGTTGCCACACGCCCGTAGTCGCTTTTCATTTCATAGCTGGGGTCGCAGAGCACCATGGCGCGGCGGGCCGGCGGCGGCAAAAAGGTTTTCAGGGCTTCAAAGCCGTCTTCGCGGGCAACAGCGACCTGGCGGCCCACGCCCAGCTGTTCGATGTTGCCGGAAAGCGACTTGAAATCGGTGGGGTGCAGCTCGAACAGCTTGAGCTTGTCGCGCCCGCTGAGGAATTGCTGCTCGATAAAGGGGGAGCCCGGATAAATCTTGAGGTGGGCGATGTCGCCGGTTTCGGCGAACTGCGGGTTCAGGCCGCGCAGCAGGTCGATATAGTCCTGCAGCGCCGGCGCCCAGGCCGGGGCTGCGGGGATTCCGGCTCCGGATGCCACGGTTTTAGGAGCGGCCGTCGCTTTTTTGGCGGGGGCGGGAGCCGCTTTGGGCTCAGACAGCAGGCGGAAAATGCCTTCCTGGGCTTCGCCGCTGGTTTCGGTGTAATCGCCGTCGAGCCGGTACAGGCCCGCGCCCGCGTGGGTGTCGATCACGGTCAGCGCCGTGTCTTTCTGGGTCAGGTACTTCATCAACGCGATCAGCGTGGTGTGCTTGAGCACGTCGGCGTGGTTGCCTGCGTGAAAGGCGTGGCGATAGGAAAACATGGCCTATCCTACCTTCTCGCCGGGGGGAAATGCCCTAAAAACGACCGAATATTGACGCAAGTCCTTGATTTTTCATATAATCGAGGGCTCTGCAGCGCCTAGTGGTTCCGCGGCAGGGCCAGCAAATACTGCCTAAGAGGTTCTCATCAGAAGAACACCGACCGCAGAAAAGAACCCGACAAACCATTTTTTCGAAAGAAAACTCATGAAAACGTTCAGCGCAAAACCCGCTGACGTGACGCACGAGTGGTTTGTGATTGACGCGACCGACAAGGTCCTCGGACGAGTAGCCAGCGAAGTTGCTCTCCGTTTGCGCGGCAAACACAAGGCCATTTACACGCCTCACGTCGATACCGGTGACTTCATCGTCATCATCAACGCAGCCCAGCTGCGCGTCACCGGCGCCAAGTCGACCGACAAGATCTACTATCGCCATTCCGGATATCCAGGCGGCATCACTGCCACCAACTTCCGCGACATGCAAGCCAAGCACCCCGGCCGCGCTTTGGAAAAAGCCGTCAAGGGCATGCTGCCCAAGGGCCCGCTCGGCTACGCCATGATCAAGAAACTCAAGGTGTACGGTGGTGCAGAGCACCCGCATACCGCCCAACAGCCCAAAGTGCTGGACATCTAAGGAGCTATTGATGATTGGTGAATGGAACAATGGCACCGGCCGTCGCAAATCCAGCGTCGCCCGTGTGTTTATCAAAAAAGGCACCGGCAAGATCACGATCAATGACCGTGACATCCAGGTGTTCTTCGGTCGTGAAACCTCGATCATGATCTGCCGCCAGCCCCTGTTTCTGACGAACCACGTCGAGACGTTTGACATCATGGTCAACGTCCACGGCGGCGGCGAGTCCGGCCAGGCCGGCGCGGTGCGCCACGGTATCACCCGTGCGCTGATCGATTACGACGCAACGCTGAAGCCGGCCCTGAGCCAGGCCGGCTTTGTGACGCGCGATGCACGTGAAGTCGAACGTAAAAAAGTCGGTTTCCGTTCTGCTCGCCGCCGCAAGCAGTTCAGCAAGCGCTAATCCGCTTCGCTCCCAAAAAAGCCGCCTGGTTTGCGCCAGGCGGCTTTTTTCATGGCCCATGCGTTTTTTTTGGCTGTTTCATCTGTCTGCTTGCCGTTAAGGCGTGTGGATGGGTAAAACACCCGGATGCAAACCCTTACCTCGGTTTGCCGGGTTAATACTCGATGCGAGCCTCGTCTGCGTGCACAATGCACTCCCGAACCGAAAACCGCAGGGCCTTCCTTGAAATTTCGCCTGTTCCGCCGCCGCCTGACCATCAGTTCTCCGCGCATGTCGGTGCGCAGCTCGCTCCCCTGGCCTCTGCGCTGGATCGCCGGCGCGCTGATGCTGGGATTTTCGGGCGCGATCGCGCTGTGGGCCTTTGAGTTCGGCAAGGGCATCACCGGCACGGACAGCGGTACCAAGGAGGAACTGGTCCTGCTGCGGCAGGAGGTGGCCAACCTGCGCGCGGACCGCGACAAGGCCCAGTCCATCGCCAACACCTCGGGCAGCCTGCTGACGGCCGAAAAAGCTGCCCAGGAAAAGATGATGAGCCAGATCCGGCAGCTGGAGGCCGATAACCGCGGCCTGCGCGACGATCTCGGCTTTTTCGAAAAACTGCTGCCGGCCGGTAGCGCCGAAGTCGCCACCATCCGCAGCCTGCAGGCCGAAAAGCTGTCCGACACCCAGCTCCGGTGGCAGGTGCTGGTCATCCAGGCCGAGAAAGCCGCCCCGAATTTCAACGGAAAACTGGACCTGACCGTCCATGGAACCCAGGCCGGCAAGCCCTGGAGCATGACTTTGCCCGGAGGTCCGCAAACTTTACAGTTCAAACAGTACCGGCGTGTGGAAGGTGTCCTCGACTTGCCACCCCAAGCCGTGGTACAAACTGTTACAGCTAAGGTCATTGAAGGAACAACGGTCAGATCCGCCCAGACCTTTAAGCTTTGAATTCCCCCGCCATCCCACCCATCGCCACACCGACCCAGCACAGGAATCTTTGTATGTTTGGAAAAAAGAAACAGCCGCCCATCAAAAGCCTGATTGCCCAGGGCAGCTGTATTGAAGGCAACCTGAAATTCACCGACGGCCTGCGCATAGACGGCGAGGTCATAGGCGACATCCGCGCCGCCGAAGGCGGCTCCAGCATCCTGGTGATCAGCGAATCCGCCACCGTGACCGGCTACATCCACGCCGACCACGTCATCATCAACGGCCGTGTCATGGGGCCCGTCCATGCGTCCGAGCTGCTGGAGCTGCAGCCCAAGGCCAGGATTGAGGGCGACGTGTCCTACAAGGCGCTTGAAATGCACCAGGGCGCCGTCATCTTTGGACAGTTGCGCCCCACCACGCACCCCGAGCTGGAAGAAAAGCCCACGCTCAAGCTGGCGGCCAACAATATCTGAGTCAACGGGCTTGGTTTGGCGAGTAAGCGCTCACAAGTGGGCGGTGCGGCCTAACACGCATGGGCGTTATGGTTGATTGAATTGCTGTACTATTTGCCTGTCAGCGCCGCCAGAGCTAGAGCCTGAGCCGGAAAGCCCCGAATCGCGGACGATGTCCGCCTGATGATCAATTGGAGTCCCCATGAGTGCCGTAGCCGAAAATATCCAGACCGACATGCCCGCGCCCTTTGTCTTCACCGACAGCGCCGCGTCCAAGGTGGCCGAGCTGATTGCCGAAGAAGGCAATCCTGACCTCAAGCTGCGTGTGTTCGTGCAGGGCGGCGGCTGCTCCGGCTTCCAGTACGGCTTTACCTTCGATGAAATCACCAACGAAGACGACACCACCATGACCAAGAACGGCGTGTCCCTGCTGATCGACGCCATGAGCTACCAGTACCTGGTGGGAGCCGAGATCGACTACAAGGACGACCTTGAAGGCGCCCAGTTCGTCATCAAGAACCCCAACGCCACCAGCACCTGCGGCTGCGGCTCCAGCTTCTCGGCCTGAGGCGCTTCCCAACGCTCCTGCTTTAAAAGCCGCCCTCGAGGCGGCTTTTTGCTGCCCGGCGATTTCCTTCCTCCGTTCAACGCGGTGAACCAAGTCCGCTATTTCCCATCTTTCATCCATGCAGGCAGAAGAAAAATCATTGCGCGTGCTGCTCTGGCTGGTGGCCATCGGCTTCTTCATGCAGACCCTGGACGCCACCATCGTCAACACCACCCTGCCGGCCATGGCCCGCAGCTTCGGCGAAAGCCCCCTGCGCATGCAGTCGGTGGTGGTGGCCTATTCACTCACCATGGCCATGCTGATTCCCGCGTCCGGCTGGATCGCCGACCGCTTCGGCACGCGGCGCGTGTACGTGGGCGCGATTTCGCTGTTCGTCATCGGCTCCATCGCCTGCGCGCTGTCCGGCAACCTGATGCAACTGGTGGCCGCGCGCGTGGTGCAGGGTATGGGCGGGGCGCTGCTGCTGCCGGTGGGCCGGCTGGCGGTGTTGCGTGCTTTTCCGCGCGAGCGCTTTTTGCAGGCCATGAGCTTTATCGCGATTCCAGGCCTGGTCGGTCCGCTGATCGGCCCCACCCTGGGTGGCTGGCTGGTCGAGGTGGCCACCTGGCACTGGGTATTCCTCATCAATATCCCGGTCGGGCCGCTGGGCGCGGTGGCGACGGTGTTCTATATGCAGGACAACCCGCAGCCGCATGTGCCGCGCTTTGACCTGCCGGGTTACCTGTTTCTGGCTTTCGGCATGGTGTCCGTCTCGCTCGCGGTCGACGGGCTGTCGGGCCTGGGCCTGAAGCAGGCCGGCGTGCTGGTGCTGCTGGTGTTCGGCCTGGCCAGTCTCACCGCCTACTGGCTGCACGCGGCCAAGCGCCCCGACCCGCTGTTTTCGCCCAAGCTGTTTTCCGTCCCCACGCTCAGCATAGGCCTGCTGGGCAATCTGTTCTCGCGCCTGGGCAGCTCATGCATGCCCTTCCTGGTTCCGCTGCTGCTGCAGGTCAGCCTGGACTATTCGCCGCTGCAGGCCGGGATGATGATGGTGCCCGTCGCCGTGGCCAGCATGCTGGTCAAACGCGTCACCACGCCGCTGATCACACGCTACGGCTACCGCCGGGTGCTGGTGACCAACACCGCGCTGGTGGGTTTCACCATGGCGAGTTTCGCGCTCGTCACGCCGGCCCAGCCGCTGTGGCTGCACATCGCGCAACTGGCCTGCTTCGGCGCGGTCAACTCCATGCAGTTCACCGCGATGAACACGGTGACCCTGCGCGACCTCGACAGTGGCATGGCCAGCAGCGGCAACAGTTTGCTGTCCATGGTGCAGATGCTGGCCATGAGCATGGGCGTGGCCGCCGCCGGCGCGGTGCTGGCCGCTTTCACGGGTTTTTTCGGCACCGGTGAAGCGCTGCAAACCCTGCACGCTTTTCAGGCAACCTTCGCCGCCATGGGGCTGATCACGCTGGCCTCGGCGGGCATCTTCTGGCAGCTCTCGCCGCAGGTGAGGGTGGTGAAGAAAGCTGAGGCTTCCGAGGCGTCGGGACAAGGGTAGCTTTCCGCCGGGTCTTGCTCCGGTCTTGCGCGCTCTGCCTCTTCATCTTCCTCCTCCTTCCTCTGCCTGGTTCTGCTGGCCGGGAGTGGTCCGGCAATCAAATAGGCCAGACCACACCCTTGTCATTGAGGATGGCATCCAGCGGGATGTCGTGCGGCTCAGGTTCCATGTCCGGCAGCCAGCCCTGCGCATAGCCCAGCCCCACGGTAAAGGGACGCGGCTGCAGGGTCGCCAGGGTGCGGTCGTAAAAGCCGCCGCCGTAACCCAGCCGGTAGCCGCCCGGCCCGTAGCCCACGCAGGGCACAAACAGCAGGGTGGGAATAATCACCTCTGTATCTTTTGGTTTCGGGATGCCGTAGGCGTCTTCTTCCATGGGGCAGCCGGGGTACCAGGCGTGGAAGGTCAAGGTCTTGTGCTTCTTGTTGACCACCGGCAGGCCGATCTTGCGCGGCGACCGTGCCGCAATGCTTTCGGTGGCGAGCTGGGCGGTTTCCACTTCGGCGAGTGCCGGGTTTGACGAAGAATCCTGACTCAGGATTGCGTCTTCCTGCCACCGGTACAGCGCGGGCAGCGGGTCAAACTCTCCCTTGATGGGCCAATAGGCCCCGATCACCTCATGGGTGGAACCGACCAGCCAGATGCGCATCACACGCTGCAGCAGGTCGGCCCGCTGCAGGCGGTCAGGCATGTTCAATCGGGCTTCAACCAGCGCTTTGCGAGTGCTTAATTTGTCCATAATGTCCCAGATGCTATACAAATTTCTTACCAGCCCCCTGCGGACGGCGGCCCTGGCGCCGGTTTTAGGCGCGATGGCCTGCTTCGCACTGCTTGCCCCGGCCGCGGCCCAGGCGCCCGCCACTGCGGCCGACAACGTGATCATCGAGATGAACAAGGCCTTCAAGCGCGGCGACAGGGCCCGGCTGGCGCAGCTGCTGCCGCAGGCCAGGGGCCACGCGCTGGAGCCCTGGGCCGCCTACTGGGATCTCAAGCTGCGCCTGGGCGAAGCCGGTGCGCAGGAGGTGCAGGACTTTTTGAGCCGCTATGCCGGCACCTACCAGGAAGACCGGCTGCGCAACGACTGGCTGCTGCTGCTGGGCCAGCGCCGCGACTGGGCTGGCTTTGCCGCCGAGTATCCCAACTACCGCATGAACGACGACAAGGAAGTGCGCTGCTATGCGCTGCTGGTCGAGCACCTGAAGAACCCGGCGCCCGACGCGCGCCTGGCCGAGGAGGTCAAAAAGAACTGGTATGCGCAGCGCGAGGCCGATGACGGCTGCAACGCGGCCGCCGAACGGCTGGTGGGCACCAAGAACCTCACGCCGCAGGACGCCTGGGTCAAGGCCCGGCTGGCCACTGAGGCGAACCGCCCGCGCTCGGCACTGGCCGCCGTGCAGATCGTCGCCCCTGACGCCGCGGGCATGGTCAACGACCTCAACGCCAGCCCCATCAAGTTCCTGGCCGGCAAACACATCGCGCTGAGCAAGGCGCGGCGCGAAATCATCACGCTGGCGCTGATCAAGATGGCGGTCAGCGACATCGAGGGCGCGGCCTTCCAGCTTGAAAACAAATGGGGCATGCAGCTCAATACCGAAGAGCGCAACTGGGTCTGGGGCGTGATAGGCCGGCAGACCGCCACGCGACTGGGCACGGCCCCGGCCGGCGACGCGCTGGAGTATTTCGCGAAGGTCACCAAGGACAGCGACCTCAGCGACGACATGCTGGGCTGGAAAGTGCGGGCCGCGCTGCGCGCCGGCGGCCAGCCCAACTGGCCGCTGGTGCTGGCGGCCGTCAACGCCATGAGCGAGGACGCGCGCAGGGACCCCACCTGGAGTTACTGGAAGGCGCGCGCGCTGCTGGCCACCGCGCCGCCCGACGCACCGCCCAAGCCTGCCGTTGTGGCCACCACGCCCGGCGTGGTCCAGACCATTCCCACCGGCATCACGATTTCGCCGCAGCGCGCCGAGGCCCTGGCCCTGCTGCAGTCCTTTGCGTCGGTGCGCGGTTTTTACGAGCAGCTGGCGCTGGAGGAACTCGGCCAGAAGATCACCGTGCCGGCCAAACCCGCGCCGCTGACGCCTGAGGAAAAAGAAGCCGCGCGGATCAACCCGGGCCTGAACCGCGCCGCCTACGCCATCGCCATAGGCCTGCGCCCCGAAGGCGCACGCGAGTGGAACTACAGCACCAACCTGCACCAGCGCGGCGGCATGGCCGACCGCGAGCTGCTGGCAGCCGCCCAGTTCGCCTGCGACCGCCAGATCTGGGACCGCTGCATCAACACCAGCGAGCGCACCAAGGGCGAGATCGATTTTGAACAGCGCTATCCCATGCCTTTTCGCGAAACGGTGACCAAGCGCGCCCAGTCCATCAACCTGGACCCGGCCTATGTCTACGGCCTGATCCGCCAGGAAAGCCGTTTCATCATGGACGCGCGCTCCGGCGTGGGCGCCTCGGGCCTGATGCAGGTCATGCCCGCCACGGCGCGCTGGACCGCCAAAAAGATAGGCCTGGAAGGCTTCACGCAGGACCAGCTCAACGACCGCGACACCAACATCGCAATCGGCACGGCCTACCTCAAGTTCGCGCTGGACGACTTCAGCGGCTCCATGCCCATGGCCGCGGCCGCTTACAACGCCGGCCCCGGCCGGCCGCGCACCTGGCGCAACGGCCCGGTGCTGGACGGCGCGATCTGGGCCGAGAGCATTCCCTTCAGCGAGACGCGCGACTATGTGAAAAAGGTGCTGTCCAACACCACCAACTACGCGGCCATGCTGACAGGCCGGCCGCAATCGCTGAAAGCCAGGCTGAGCACTGTGGGGCCGCGCGATGCGGCGCAGCCAGAGCCCTACAAGGACTTGCCTTAAACCAACGGCAAAGCGCCAGCTCAGGCCGGATAGACCGCGCCCAGTACCCGCAGGCCGCGCGCGCCCGTCACGCTGGGCAGGTTGCCCGGCCTGCCCAGCACCAGTTGCCGCGCCAGCCAGGCGAAAGCCGCAGCCTCCACCTGCAGCGGCGGCAAGCCGTGCTGCTCGGAGGTGCTGACCCGCACCGCCGGCAAACCGGCCTGCAGGCGCGCCAGCAGGTGGCTGTTGAAGGCGCCGCCGCCGCACACGATCAGCGATTCGCTGCCTTGCCCATAGCTATTCACGCCCAGGATGCAGGCCCTGGCGGTGAACTCGGTCAGGGTGTTCTGGATGTCCTGGGGCCGCTCACCGGCGAAAGGCTGGAGTTTGCCGGCCAGCCAGGCCTGGCTGAACAGGTCGCGGCCCGTGCTTTTGGGAATCGGCTGCGAGAAATAAGGCTCGTCGAGCAGGCTATCCAGCAGCGCAGGCAGCAGCGTGCCGCCGGCTGCCCAGGCGCCGCCGGCGTCGTAAGCCTGGCCGGTGTGCTGGCGGCACCAGGCATCCATCAGCGCGTTGCCGGGCCCGCAGTCAAAGCCCAGCACCGGCGAGGCGCCCGCTTTGGGCAGCACGCTGAGGTTGGAAATACCACCCAGGTTGAGCACGCAGACCGTGGCGTCCTCGCGGCCGAAGACACCCTGGTGAAAAGCCGGCACCAGCGGCGCGCCCTGCCCGCCCGCGGCCACGTCGCGGCTGCGGAAATCGGCCGCCACGCGGATGCCCGTGAGTTCGGCCAGCAAGGCTGGATTGTTCAGCTGCAGGGTGTAGCCCGCGCCCGCCGGCTCGCTCGAGATTCTTTGCGGCTGGTGCCGCACGGTCTGGCCGTGCGCGCCTATGGCCTTGATGTCCAGTGGTGAGATGTCTTGCGCCGCGGCCTGGGCCAGCAGCGCGGCCACGACCTTGGCGTACACCGCGGCAATCTGGTTGCCGGCCAGGGCGGCGCGGTGCAGTTCGTTGGGAGTGGGTGCGTTCAGCGCCAGCAGCTCGGCGTGGAAGGCCTCGCTGAAGGCTTCGGTCGCGGCGGCAAGGACATTCGGCTTATCGCCCTCAAACGCCACCAGAACACCGTCGGCACCGTCGAGCGAGGTGCCTGACATCAGGCCAATATAGAGATCAAGCATGCGGCTATTCTGCCGCAGGCCGGTTATTCAGCGCGCGTTTGGGTAATGCTGGCTGCAGCAAGGAGTTGCGTCCTCACGCCCACGGCAAGCTGCTTGAACAGCGGCATGGAAGCCGCGGCGACCGGGATGGCCTCGCTTTGTTTGGCGATCGTCATCGGGTCCTGTTGCACGCCGTTGACGCGGAATTCAAAATGCAGGTGCGGGCCGGTGGCCCAGCCAGTGCTGCCGACCAGGCCTATGGTCTGGCCCTGGCTCACGTTCTGGCCTTTTTGCACCATGAGCTTGCTCAGGTGGGCATAGACGGTTTCATGGCCGTTGCGGTGCCGGATGAAGACCACGTTGCCGTAGCCGTTCTGCACGCCGGAGAACTCGACCACGCCGTCACCGACAGTGCGCGCGGGCGTGCCGGTGGGTGACGCGAAGTCGGTGCCCAGATGGGCGCGCCACTTCTGCAGGATGGGGTGAAAGCGCATCGAAAAGCCGCTGCTGATGCGCGAGAACTCGACCGGCGAACTCAGGTAGGCACGGCGCAGGCTCTGGCCGTCGAGCGTGTAATAGCCGCCCCTGTGGGCGGCGCCGTTGGCGTCCAGGCCCGGGGGCTGGAACCACATGGCCTGGTAAGGCTTGCCGGCGTTGACGAATTCGGCCGAGAGCACGCGGCCGGTGCGCAGCGGCTCGCCGTCGGCTTCCAGGGATTCATACACCACGTTGAAGCGGTCGCCCTTGCGCAGCGCGCGGCGGAAATCGATGTCGCTGGAGAAAATTTCGGCGATCTGCACGGCCACGCCATCGGGGATGCGGGCATCGTCGGTGGCGGCGAACAGCGAGGTCTGGATGCTGCCGCTGGACAGGCGCGCGGTGGCAACGTACGGCGCGGTTTCTACGCGGGAGGTGAAACCCGTGGCGCCGCGCTCGACAACCAGGCGCTTGAAGGTCGTTTCGTCGTCGGTGGGCCAGCGCATGCTGAGCTTGAGCAGCTGCTGGCTGTCGCTGGCTTCGGCCGTCACGTTCTTGCCGGCGCGGCCCGACAGCAGCAGGCGCGCATTGGCGTCGCTGCGCAGGAAGGCGGCGGCCGCGCTGTCGTCGATGTTCAGGCGCTTGAGCAGGGAGTCGGCGGTGTCGCTGCTGCGCGTGCTTTCGGTGCGGAACAGCT
Organism: Polaromonas sp. CT11-55; assembly: GCF_047303325.1. Taxonomy (NCBI): domain Bacteria; kingdom Pseudomonadati; phylum Pseudomonadota; class Betaproteobacteria; order Burkholderiales; family Comamonadaceae; genus Polaromonas; species Polaromonas sp. CT11-55. The sequence goes on from NZ_JBKBEX010000012.1 coordinate 128,186, forward strand.
TGAAGCGGAAATCGGTCAGGGAATCGGTCTGGGCCTGTGTGGGCAGGGACTCCACCGCTTCGAGCACCTGGCGCACCGGAAGGTCGGCGGCATCGGGCGCCATGGGCGCCACACCGAAGGCCGTGACGCCGGTGCCCAGCAGCAGGACTGCGAGGCTGGCGGCAACACGTTTGGGGTGGCGGCGAAGGCTGTGGGCGACGGGAAGCAGTATCTGGGAAGGGATTGGCAGTTTCAAGACAAAATTCCCAACAAAAGTGCATCGGGCGCTGCGAAGCGCCGGACTGCTGTATAAAACATGGAGAGCTTTGATGGCCAGCCCTGGTTGAGGGGTGGGGCCTGAGCCATCCAGACGATGTGGTTCCTGATCAGCAATTTGCAGGCCAACTAAAATGGCGCGCTGAATGCAGGAGAGCCGCCAGTATATCTGTCGGACAATCCCCCGACATGTGAAAAACCCTTATGAATCAAGCGCTTGTTACAAAATACCCCATCACCGACCGTGTAAAGATGGGCCTCGCGACCACCCTGAGAGGCTGCGAAGAACTGATCCCGGAAAACGATTGGATACAAAAACTGGCCAAATCCGAGGCCACCGGGGTCCCGCTGCGCATCAAGCTGGGCCTGGATCCGACCGCGCCTGACATTCATGTCGGCCACACCGTGGTGCTGAACAAAATGCGTCAGCTCCAGGATTTGGGCCATACAGTCATTTTTCTTATAGGCGATTTCACCAGCCTGATCGGCGACCCTTCGGGCCGCAACAGCACGCGCCCGCCGCTCACGCCCGAACAGATCAAGGTCAATGCCGAGACCTACCGCGCGCAGGCCGACAAGATTCTGGATCCTTCCAAAACCGAGCTGCGCTACAACAGCGAATGGAGCGAGCCGCTGGGCGCCACCGGCATGATCCAGCTGGCCTCGCGCTACACCGTGGCCCGCATGATGGAGCGCAACGACTTCCACGACCGCTTCAAGGCCGGCACGCCGATCAGCGTGCATGAGTTTCTGTACCCGCTGATGCAGGGCTACGACTCGGTGGCGCTCAAGAGCGACCTCGAGCTCGGCGGCACCGACCAGAAGTTCAACCTCCTGATGGGCCGCCACCTGCAGCAGGAATACGGCCAGGAGCCGCAGTGCATCCTGACCATGCCGCTGCTCGAGGGCCTGGACGGCATTGAAAAAATGTCCAAGAGCAAGAACAACTACATCGGCATCAGCGAGGACGCCAACACCATGTTCGCCAAGGTGCTGTCGATCTCCGACGTGCTGATGTGGAAGTGGTACACCTTGCTGTCCTTCAAGAGCGAAGCCGACATCGCGGCACTGAAGGCCGAAGTGGAAGGCGGGCGCAACCCCAAGGACGCCAAGGTGGCGCTGGCCAAGGAAATCACCGCGCGCTTTCATTCGGCCGCCGCGGCCGATGCTGCCGAGCAGGACTTCATCAACCGCAGCAAGGGTGGCGTGCCCGACGAGATTCCCGTGGTGTCGCTGACGGGTGCGCCCATGGGCATAGGCGCGCTGCTGAAAGCCGCGGGCCTGGCGCCTTCGGGCAGCGAAGCTACGCGCTTGATCGACGGCGGCGGTGTGCGGGTGGATTCCAGCGTGGTCAGCGACAAGGCGCTCAAGCTGGCGGCCGGCACCTATGTGCTGCAGGTCGGCAAGCGCAAGTTCGTGCGCGTGACGCTGGGCTGATTGAGCACGGCGGGCGGGCGCGCTGAAGGAGAGCGGAAATCGCCTGCCCGCTAATTGGGCCGCCCAGGTTTTTCCTTGATCTCGTCGCTTTCGGCAATCGGGGGGATGACCGTCTCCTTGAGCGCCGCGCATTCCGGAATCGGCTGCAAGCCAGCTTGACCCAGTTCAACGAAGCCCTTCTCTATAGATGCCGCCGGGGCGGTTATTGAAACGCAGGTATTGACGCCAAACACCTCTTTCGCCGCCAGGTACAGGGTGCGCCCAGACTCTGTATGGATCACATATTGGCTGTGAGCGGCTGTTCCCGTCAGGTCGGCTAACAGCAAGCCCAAAAGCCCGCCCATGGCTTGGGTGTAGTCCCGGCTGATCACAAAACGGGACTGTTTTGCCACATCGTTACGTTCAGCTATCCGTCCTGTCACGGTTGCTGCGGACTCCTGAGCCGTAGCGTCAGCAGAGTAGAGCCATGCTGCGAACAACATGCCCATAGCGACGGTGCCAACGGCCGATTTTTTACGGATCTGCGTCGAGTCCATCAACGAACCTCGATGGTGACGCGCCGGTTGCGCGGCTCGTCGACCTCGTCGGCCGTCGGCACGGCAAGGTCGCGCTCGCCCCGGCCCGCGGCCTCGATGCGCTCCGCCGGAAACTGGCGTTCGGCCAGCATCTGGCGCACCTGCTGCGCGCGCTGGGCCGAGAGGGCGTCGTTGCTGGCGCCCGAGCCCACGGTGTCGGTATGGCCGGTGATCACCATGTCGCCGCCGCTGCGGGCCAGAGCCGCGGCCAGCACCTTTTCCAGCACCAGCTGCGATTCGGCCGTGAGCACCGTGCCGCCGGCATCGAAATACAGCGTGTAGCGCTCGGGCCGGGGCGGCGCCATGTCGAACAGCGAGCGGTGCTCGGCCTGCACCTTGGCCGGGTCGGCCTGGTCCAGCCGCGGCGCACCGGCAGCGCCCGACGCCGCGGTGGCGCGCTGGTAGGGCTGGGACACGGTGGTCTCGGCGCCGGCGCCCGCTTTGGCGCGCACCACCACGGCGGTCGGCGCGCCGCCTTCCTGCGGCAGCAGCACAACGCGGGTACCGGGAGTCGAACAAGCCGCCAGCAGCAAGGCAAGCGCGGCGGGGATAAAAAGGCAAAGGCGGCCGCTCATGGCTGCTCGTCCGCCTGCACGATGAAGTCCGTTCCGCGCACGCCGACAAAGGCGAATTGCGTTTCGATGCGCACCGCTTCCGGGTGCGACTTGCCGAGCAGGCCGGTGATCATGCGCAGCGAGCCCTTGAGCAGCGAGGCCAGCAAGTTGCCTTCGTGGGTAGTGGCGTCAAAGCTGAAGGCCTTGAGTTCCATTTGCGAAGACGGCCCGAGCACCAGCGTGCTGCCGTCGCGCAGCACCAGGCTGGCGGCGGAGTCGGGGCCTGTTGTGATGCGTCCGCCGGGCAGCAGCGCGTCGCCGGCCTGCGCGGCTCGCGTCGCCTCGCCTGGCGCCTGCAGCAGCTGGACGCCGCCTTTGAGGGTCTTGAGGAAGCCGGCTTGCCGGGGGGCGGCTTCCACAGGAGCGGCAGGGGCGGCCGCAATACCTGGGGGTTCGGGGACGAGGGGTGGGGTGCTTGCCGGCGAGGCCTGCGCATGCGCGCCGGCCGCAGCCAGCGCCAGCGCGGTGGCTGCGATCAGATGCGGATAGGACATTGTTGTTTTTACTCCGGCGGCCATTGTCGCATTGGCAACCGGAGCTTGCAGCGCCCGGGCGCCGCCGCCTGCCACGCGAGCTCAGGGTTCAGGGTGCGGGCGAGGCCAGCGGCTTGCCTTTTTCGACAACGTAAACGCCGACCAGCTTGATGGGCGCATTGGTGGTGTTGTGGGCGTCGTGCACCACGCCGGCCGGAATGACGAAGGACTCGCCCGCCTTGACCTGTCGCGGCGGCTGGCCGTCGATCAGCAGGGTGGCCTCGCCTTCGAGCACATAGCTGATCTCATCGCCGGGATGCGTGTGGCGGCCAGCCTTGGCGCCGGGTGCCACATCGACGCGGGCCACCACGGCCTCACGGCCAGGCACGGACACGTCGGCCTTGCCGACAAGCGTGCGCGTCAGGCCCGAGGCCTGCGCGAACAGGGCGCCGGCCGACACGGCCAGCACGGTGCCCAGCACCAGGGCGACGCTGCGTTTCTGGATTTTCATGGTGTTTCCTCAGGAGTGGTTCGTTGTGCTTGATCACGCGCAGAGATTGCGGCGCGCACCCATGCTAGCGGCCGCGCCGGGTGCCGGCCTTGGGAACAACCCTTGGCGCCGTCGCCGTCGTACACAATAGCGCCATGAGCTCGACCACCCTCCAGGCCCTGACGCCGCAGCGCATGCTGCTGGTCTCGGTGGCCGTCGCGGTACTCACCATCGCGCTGAAGACCACGGCCTGGTACATCACCGGCTCGGTGGGGCTGCTGTCGGATGCGATGGAGTCTTTCGTCAACCTGGCCAGCGCGCTGTTCGGCCTGGCGATGGTCACCATCGCGCAGCGGCCCGCCGACGACGACCACCCCTACGGCCACCACAAGGCCGAGTATTTTTCCTCCGGCTTTGAAGGCGCGCTGATCATAGGCGCGGCTGTGGCCATCATCTGGGCGGCGGCCCATCGCATCCTGAACCCGCAGCCGCTCGAAAAAATGGGCTGGGGCCTGGTGCTGGCGGTGGGCAGCTCGGCCCTCAACGGCCTGCTGGCCTGGGTGATGTTCCGCGTGGCCAGGACGCATCGCTCGATCGCACTGGAGGCCGACGCCAGGCACCTGGTGACCGACGTCTGGACCTCGACGGGCGTGGTGGTCGGCATAGGCGCCGTGATCGCGACGGGCTGGCTCTGGCTGGATGCCGTGGTGGCCATCGGCGTGGCCATCAACATCCTGTGGGAAGGCTGCCAGCTGGTGTGGCGCTCTTCGCAAGGCCTGATGGACGAAGCCGTGGAGCCCGAGGTGATGGCCGAGATCCAGAAAGTGCTGCAAGAATTCGGCCATCCCACCATACGATTTGACCACCTCAGCACGCGCCGCGCCGGCCAGCGGCGCTTTGTCGATCTGCACATGCACATGCCGGCCAACTGGTCGCTGGGACGGGCTGCGGCGGTGCGCGCCAGCGTCGAGCAGGCCCTGATGAGCGCCGTGCCCGGCCTGCGCGCCACCATCCAGCTGCTGCCCAGCGACGTGGAAGCGCATTTTGACGACAAGGCCGATCTCATCTAAGGCCGGCATCTCCCTTGGTAATTTCCCAGCCTTTTTTCGCCCAGGAGCCTTTATGAAACGCATCTTGCTTCCCGCCCAAGCCCTTGCCTGCGCGCTGCTGGCCTTCACAGCGCATGCGGCGGACATCGCGGTCCTCAGTGCCGGCGCCATCGAGCCGGGCCTGAAGGCGGCGGCCGCCGCGTTTGAAAAACAGACCGGCCATGGCGTGAAGATCACCTTCAACACCGCGCCCGAACTGAAAAAGCGCATGGAGTCCAACCCGGCTTTCGACGTGGTGATCGCGCCGCCCGCCGTGATCGGCGAGTTCGCCGCAGCCAGCAAGCTGGCCGAGACCCGCGCCAACGTCGGCCGTGTCGGCATGGGCGTGGCCGTACGCGAAGGCGCGGCCGTGCCCGACATCAGCAGCGCTGAGGCGCTCAAGCGCTCGGTGCTGGCCGCCGACTCGCTGGTGTTCAACCGTGCCTCCACCGGCCTGTACCTCGAAGGCCTGCTCAAGAAGATGGACGTCTATGCGCAGGTCGAGGGCAAAACCACGCGCTATCCCGACGGCGCCGCCGTGATGGAACATGTCATCAAGGGCAAGGGCCAGGAAATCGGGTTTGGCGCGATCACCGAAATCCTGCTCTACCAGGGCAAGGGTCTGAAGTTCGTCGGCCCGGTGCCGGCCGAAGTGCAGAACTACACCGCTTACACCGCCGCGCCGCTGGCTTCGGGCAAGCAGCAGGAACTGGCTCAGCAGTTCGTGAGTTTTCTCGCCGGGCCGGTGGGCAAGCCGCTGTTCGTCGCGGCCGGCGTGGGCGACTGATGAAGGCGCTACTGCAGCGCGTGGCCGAGGCCCGCGTGGTGATCGAGGGCGAGACCGCCGGGCAGATCGGGCCCGGGCTGCTGGTGCTGGTGTGCGCCGAGCGCGGCGATAGTGAGGCGCAGGCCGACAAGCTGCTGGCCAAAATACTGAAGCTGCGGATTTTTTCAGACGAAGCCGGCAAGATGAACCTGTCGGTGCAAGACGTCAAAGGCGGCCTGCTCGTCGTGAGCCAGTTCACACTGGCTGCCGATGCCTCGGGTGGCAACCGGCCCAGCTTCACCGGCGCGGCGGCGCCCGAAGAGGGCCGCCGGCTCTACGACTACTTTGTGGCACAGGCGCTGGCGCTGCATCCTGAGGTGCAAACCGGGCGGTTTGCCGCCGACATGAAGGTGCACCTGGTCAACGACGGACCGGTGACGATTCCGCTGCGGATCGACCCTGCAGCCTGACAAGGAGAGGCTGAGGTATAAACCGGCAAGTGAATCGGCGGCGGGCAATGTCTCGCCGCCGGCTCGGCACCGCACACTCTTTAGGCTGCCCATGATCCGTTTTGTCGTCGCCACGCGCTCCAGTTTTGACAATTTCTTCACCGAAACCGCGCTGGGCCGCTCACTGGCCCTTTATTACCCGCTGGGCGGCATACAGGTGCGCGTGTTTGAAAGCAATACCGCGGGCCTGCCCACCGTCTACAACCAGGCCATCGAGGAAGCACGCACGCAGCCGGCCTTGCTGGTTTTTTGCCATGACGACTTGCACCTCTGCGATTTTTTCTGGGCCGACCGTTTGCGCGAAGGCATCCAGAAATACAACATCGTCGGCCTGGCCGGCAATTTGCGCCGCGTGCCGCGCCAGCCGGGCTGGGCCTTTATTGACGAAAAACTCACCTGGGATGCCCGCGAGAACCTGAGCGGCGTGGTAGGCCACGGCGACGGGTTCCCCTCTTCCAACCTCAGCGTCTTTGGCCCGTCGGGCCAGCCGGTCAAGCTGCTGGATGGTTTGTGGCTGGCCTGCGAGAGCCAGCTGCTGATCGACAAAGACCTGCGCTTTGACGAGCGTTTCAAGTTCCATTTTTACGACCTTGATTTTTGCCGTGAAGCCGAGAAGCTGGGGCTGAGCATGGGCACCTGGCCGATTTCCGTGGTGCACCAGAGCAGCGGCGTCTTCGGCACCCCGTCCTGGCGCGCCGGCTACGCGGCCTACATGGACAAGTGGAAGTCCTGAGAATCTGAGAGCCGCACGGGGCCCCTGCCATTCAGCGGTAGGGGTTCTTGAAACCCAGGCCCGCCAGGATGCGGATTTCCTCCGCCTCCATCGCTTCGGCGTCCTGCTCGCCGGTTTCATGGTCCCAGCCCTGGGCATGCAAGGTGCCGTGCACCAGCATGTGGGCATAGTGGGCCTGCAGGGTCTTCTTGTTGTCTTTGGCTTCCTGGGCCACCACGGGCGCGCACAGCACCAGGTCGGCAGTGACCACGGGCTCCTGCGTGTAATCGAAAGTCAGCACATTGGTGGCGTAGTCGCGCCGGCGGTAGTCGCGGTTCAGCGTCCGGCCTTCCTCGGCATCGACGATGCGCACGGTGATCTCGCCGTCGTGCGCGAGCGCGTGGCGTATCCAGCGGGCCACGCTGTGGCGCGGCAGGGCCGCGCGGTGGCGCGCCGCGTTCTTCAGTTCGCCAAACTGCAGCGACAGGCTGAGTTGCTTAAGAGCCATTGCGGCTCCTTGCGCTGGCGCGGCGGGCCGGTGCGGCGGCGGGTTCGGCGGCCTCCTCAACCGGTGCGACCAGGCTGGGGGATTTGTCGTACGCGTCAACGATGCGCGCCACCAGCGGGTGGCGCACCACGTCGGCGCTGGTCAGGCGGGTGATGGCGATGCCCTTGACACGCTTGAGCACGCGCTCGGCGTCCACCAGGCCGCTGAGCTGCGTGCGCGGCAAGTCCACCTGGCTCACGTCGCCCGTCACCACCGCCTTGCTGCCGAAGCCTATCCGCGTGAGGAACATCTTCATCTGCTCGGGCGTGGTGTTTTGCGCCTCGTCGAGGATGACAAAGGCATGGTTCAGCGTGCGGCCGCGCATAAAGGCCAGCGGCGCGATCTCGATCTGCTGGCGCTCAAACGCCTTTTGCACGCGCTCAAAACCCATCAGCTCATGCAGCGCGTCGTACAGCGGGCGCAGGTAGGGGTCCACCTTCTGGCTCAGGTCGCCCGGCAAAAAACCCAGGCGCTCGCCGGCTTCAACCGCGGGGCGCGTCAGCACGATGCGCTGCACGGTGCTGCGCTCCAGCGCATCGACCGCGCAGGCCACGGCCAGGTAAGTCTTGCCGGTGCCGGCAGGCCCTATGCCGAAGGTGATGTCGTGCGTGGCGATGTTTTCCAGGTAGGTGCCCTGGTTGTTGGTGCGGGCACGCAGGTCTGCACGCCGGGTCGACAGCGCGATGCCGCCGTCGGGCGCGGTGCTCAGGGCCGTGTCGCCGGCCAGCATCAGCTGCACGGTTTCGGGCTCTATGGGTCGCTGGGCTATTTCGTACAGGGCCTGCAGCACTTCCAGCGCCAGGGTTGCCTTGACCTTGGTGCCGTCGATTTTGAACTGCTCAAAGCGGTGCGCGATCGTGACGTCCAGCGCCGCCTCTATGGTGCGGATATGGCTGTCCATGGGCCCGCACAAATGACCCATGCGGGTGTTGTTGGGCGGCGTGAAGGTGTGGCGAAGGATCAAGGCAGTGGGTTTCCCGGAAAAACTCAAAACACCGGCGCCGGGCGCCGGTCGAAACGCAATTGTCCGCCCAAACAGGCGCTCGCGCCCGACTGATAAGATTTGCCCATGATTGGAAGACTCTCAGGCCAGCTGGCCGAAAAAAATCCCCCGGAAATCCTGGTGGACTGCAACGGCGTCGGCTACGAGGTGCTGGTGCCCATGAGCACCTTCTACAACCTGCCCGGTCTGGGCGAAAAAGTCAGCCTGCTGACGCACTTTGTGGTGCGTGAAGACGCGCAAATTCTCTACGGCTTCGGCAGCGCCACCGAGCGCGCGGCCTTCCGCCAGCTGATCAAGATTTCCGGCGTCGGCCCGCGCACCGCGCTCAGCGTGCTGAGCGGCATGAGCGTGGAAGAACTCTCGCAGGCCGTTACCCAGCAGGAGCCCGGCCGCATCATCAAGGTGCCCGGCATCGGCAAAAAGACGGCCGAGCGCCTGCTGCTCGAGTTGAAGGGCAAGCTGGGCGCCGACATCGGCGTGCAGGTCAGCGTGGCCAACGACGCCCAGTCCGACATCCTGCAGGCCCTGGTGGCGCTGGGCTACAGCGACCGCGACGCGGCGCTGGCGCTGAAAGCCCTGCCCAAGGACATAGGCGTGAGCGACGGCATCAAGCTGGCGCTGAAGGCGCTGGCGAAATAGCTCTGGTAGGCCAGCATGACCATTCAGACAGACGACTTTTCTTCCGGCGACTTCCCGCCCGCCAAGCGCGTGATGTCGGCCGCGCCGGCCTCGCCCGGTGAGGAGGCCATTGAGCGCGCGCTGCGCCCCAAGCTCTTTGACGAGTACGTGGGCCAGACCAAGGTGCGCGACCAGCTTGAAATCTTCATAGGCGCGGCCAAGAAGCGCCAGGAGGCCCTGGACCATGTGCTGCTGTTCGGCCCGCCCGGCCTGGGCAAGACCACGCTGTCCCACATCATTGCGCATGAGCTGGGCGTGAACCTGCGGCAGACCTCTGGCCCGGTGCTTGAAAAACCCAAGGACCTCGCGGCGCTGCTGACCAACCTCGAGAAAAACGACGTCCTGTTCATCGACGAAATCCACCGCCTGAGCCCTGTGGTGGAAGAAATCCTCTATCCCGCGCTGGAGGACTACCAGATCGACATCATGATCGGCGAGGGCCCGGCGGCGCGCAGCATCAAGCTGGACCTGCAGCCCTTCACCCTGGTGGGCGCCACCACGCGCGCCGGCATGCTGACCAACCCGTTGCGCGACCGCTTCGGCATCGTCGCGCGGCTGGAGTTTTACACGCCCGACGAGCTGGCCCGCATCGTGCGGCGCAGCGCGAAACTGCTGAACGCGCCTATTGACGAGGACGGCGGTTTTGAGATCGCCCGCCGCTCGCGCGGCACGCCGCGCATCGCCAACCGCCTGCTGCGCCGCGTGCGCGACTATGCCGACGTCAAGGGCAGCGGCCACATCTCGCTGGACATCGCCAACAAGGCGCTGGCCATGCTGGACGTGGACCCGCAAGGCTTTGACGTGATGGACCGAAAGCTGCTTGAGGCTGTGATCCACCGCTTCGACGGCGGGCCGGTGGGCCTGGACAACATCGCCGCCAGCATAGGCGAGGAGCGCGACACGATTGAAGACGTGATCGAGCCTTATTTGATCCAGCAGGGCTACTTGCAGCGCACGCCGCGCGGACGCATCGCCACGCTGGCCGCCTACCGCCACCTGGGCGTGGCGCCGCCGGCCAGCGGCAACGACATGTTCAATTGAAAAGAAGCGGTATGCACAGGGGTTTGCGCCGCTTTGCAGCTTGCGGCCTGCTGGCCGGTACGGGCTTTCTGCTGGGCGGCTGCATGGCCACCGGCAACCCACCCATACCTCGCACGCCCAACCCGGCCGTACCGCTGGCGGCCACCTCCAGCCTGCCGGAATTCCCCGAACTGTTCAAGCAGATGAGCAAGCTCTACGCCGATCACCCGCAGGCGCCGAAGATGCAGGACGGCGACGGCATGGGGCAGAAGATTTCCATCGCACGCGTGCGCAAGCCGGGCGCGCTGGACGCGCTGCCGACTTACCGCGCGCAGGGCCTGCATGGCCGTGTCGTGGTGATTGCGCTGCTGGATGCCGAGGGCAAGCTGCTCGATGCGCGCGTGCTGTCATCCACGCATGCTGAGCTTAATGAGGCGGTGCTGCAGTCGGCGCGCGAGGCCGAGTACCGCGGCGGGCGCATCAACGGCGCGGCTGCGCCCATGTATGCCGTTTACGGCGTGAACTTCTAACGCCCAGCGGGCGGCTCAGGTCAACGCGCCGCGCGCGTCGACCCTGAAGATGCGCTGCACGGTGCCGCTGCGCAGACCGCCGGTCACGCCAATCATCACGTCGTGCAGGTTGACGGTGGGGTCGCAGTGCCCCGGGATCAGCCACAGCATGCGGCCCAGGCCGGGCAGGCGCTTGCTTTCGCCGGCGGGCCGCAGGATGCCGTGCTCGTCGCCGCCGTTGAAAAACTCGAGCTCGCTTTCGGTGTCGAAGGCATGCACCAGCGGCAGGCCGGAATCGATCGCGTGGCTCTTGTGGCCGGCGTCGCACACCGCGTGGCCGCCGTGGGTGCTGATGACCTGGGTCTTGACGAACAGCGCGTGCTCGAACTGCGGCTGGGCCGGGTCGCGCTCGTTTTTTGCGTAGTCGGCGTCCATGAACATGAAGGAGCCGGCTTGCAATTCGCCGTAGACGCCGCTGGCCGCTTCCAGCATCAGGCTGCCGGTACCGGCGCCGGTCACCAGGTCCACCGTGATGCCCTGCGCCTCGACCAGCTTGCGCGTGAGCATCACGGCCTCGACGGCCTTGGCGATGGCGTCGCGCCTTTCGTGGGCGCTGCGCATGTGCTGGGCCTTGCCGTGGTAGGCCTGCAGGCCGGCAAAGCGCAGGGCCGGGTGCTTGCGGATTTCCAGCACCAGTGTGACGGCAGAGGCGCCGGGCTCGACGCCGCAGCGGCCCTGGCCGACGTCGATTTCGACAAACACGTCGATCACGGTGGCCACGCCAGTCGCGTTGCGCGCTTCGGTCATGGCCTGTGCCAGGCGGATCACGCCTTCGGTGCTGTCGACCGCGATGGCCAGGTGGCCGCCCTGCGCCGCGAGCTTTTGCGCGAGCACGGCCACGCGCGCCAGCTTGGCAGGGGCAATCACTTCGTTGCTGATGTAGATATCGGTGACGCCGCCGGCCGCCATGATTTCGGCCTCGGAGGTCTTCTGCACGCAGACGCCGACCGCGCCGGCGCGTACCTGCATCTTGGCCAGCGAGGCGCTTTTATGCAGCTTGGCGTGCGGGCGCCAGCGGACGTTGTGCTTTTTCGCGAATTCAGCCATGCGCGCGAGGTTGCGTTTCATCGCGTCCATGTCGATGACCAGTGCGGGAGTGTCGATATCGTTGACCGGCTTGCCTATCAGTTCGGCCAGGCGGGTGGGCATGGTACTCATGAGGTGCGTCTTATCTCTTCTGGTATTTGCGATTGCGCGCTCAGCGGTTCTGGCGAGCCGCCGGAAATTGCGCTGTCGTCCAGTGTGCCATCGTCCAGGTGCTGGGTGTCGGCCCAGCCGACGAGCGTAAAGCCTTCGGGTGTCCAAAGGAGGCGGTTGATGGCCGCATTGCCGAGTTCCCAGGTGCGCGGCGCCTGGATGTCCAGCCGCGTCGCGGCGCGGTACAGCACGTCCATCACTCCGCCGTGGCCGACCAGCGCGATCAGCTCGCCCGGATGCGCGGCCGCCAGGCGCTGCGCTGTGGCGACCACGCGACTGCGCAGGGCGATCAGCGATTCGCCGCCGGCGGGCGCGAATTCGGGGTCACGCTTGCGCCAGCGCATGGACTGGTCGGGCAACAAAGCCTCGATCTCTGCAAAGGTCTTGCCTTCGAAATCGCCGAAGCCGCGCTCGCGCAGGCCTTCCTCGCGCGTCACGCCAATGCCCTGGACGCGGGCCAGGTACTGCGCGGTCTCCCATGCGCGGGTCAGGTCGCTCGCGTAGATGGCGCTGATGGGCTCGTCGGCCAGCGCCCGCGCCATGCGCTCGGCCTGCCTGCGGCCGGTTTCGTTGAGCGGGATGTCCAGGTGGCCCTGGATGCGGGTATCGACGTTCCACGTCGTTTCGCCATGCCGTATGGCAATAATGCGCGTCGGTTCAAACATGGAGCCCCCACGTTCGCCCACTTCGTGTGGCTCTCTGCCCCCTCAGGGGGCGTTGCGCCTGCGGCCCGGCAAAGCCGGTTCCGCGGCCCCTGCTGGCACGGAACTGCTTTGCGCAGTGAAAGTGTGAGGGTCGCGTCATCGGGGAATTTCGACGTTGATGCGGCGTGTGCCTGGCGGTGGTTGCGGGAAGCCGCGCAGGGCCGAGTCCAGCATGGCGGGCAGCACGGCCAGCGTGTCGCCCCAGACGCCGTCGTGCAGGGCGCGTGTTTCAAAGCTGACCTGGTTGGTGCGCAAATCGCGCATCACGATGCTCAGCTCGCGCTTGAAATAAGGCGGCTCGGCAATCCCGCCGCCAATCGGAAACGACAGGCCGACCGAGGCACCGCGGCTGCCGCCGCCCACAAACACGCCGCTTCCGAAGCCAAAGCCGCCGTAGGGGCTGTAGCCATAAGGCCCGCGGTCGACGATCTGGGTGTTGGCCGTGATTTGCACGCTGTAGCGCGCGGCGGGCGGGTTGAGTTCCATCCCCACTTTGGCCAGCGCGGTGCGCGCCAGGCCTTCCACATGGTCCTGTGAGCTGCCCGCGGCCTGCTGCGAGGGCAGGCGTTCAAAGCGGTAAGGCGTGGCCGGCGCGGGGGGCGGGCCGTTCCAGTTGTAGAAGGCGGTGACGTCGCTGTCGACCACGCGCACGGTGGAGCAGCCCGCCATCAGCAAGGCCATGGCGGCGATGGAAAGAATCACTGCGAATGCGCGTTTCATAAGCTCCCCGGAGTCAGCTGTTGAAGGAATACTCCCTCAGCGCGAAGTGATGCCCACGACGGACAGCCCCGGCAGTGCCGGCTCGCGGAACTCCTCGGGGTCAAAGGCCTTGTCGCCATCGGCATCGGCCAGGCCGGTGGCCTTGATGGCCTTGAAGTCGTGGCGTTTGTTGTCCATCAGGTGGGAGGGCACGATGTTCTGCAGCGAGGCGAACATGTTCTCGAGCCGACCGGGGAATTTTTTCTCCCATTCGCGCAGCATGTTGCCGACCTGCTTGCGCTGCAGGTTTTCCTGGCTGCCGCACAGCGTGCACGGGATGATCGGAAATTCGCGCACCTGGGCCCAGCGTGTGAGGTCTTTTTCGGTGACGTAGGCCATGGGGCGTATCACCACATTCTTGCCGTCGTCGCTGACCAGCTTGGGCGGCATGCCCTTGAGCTTGGCCGCGAAGAACATATTGAGGAAAAAAGTCTGCAGCATGTCGTCGCGATGGTGGCCCAGCGCGACCTTGGTGCAGCCGAGCTCGCCGGCCACGCGGTACAGGATGCCGCGGCGCAGGCGCGAGCACAGCGAGCACAGCGTCTTGCCCTCGGGGATCACGCGCTTGACGATGCTGTAGGTGTCCTGGTTTTCGATGTGGAAGGGCACGCCCAGCTTGCTCAAATAATCGGGCAGCACATGTTCGGGAAAGCCGGGCTGTTTCTGGTCGAGGTTGACGGCCACCAGTTCGAAGTTGATGGGCGCGCGCTTTTGCAGCTTGAGCAGGATGTCGAGCATGGCATAGCTGTCCTTGCCGCCCGAGACGCAGACCATGACCTTGTCGCCCTCTTCAATCATGTTGAAGTCGACAATCGCGCGGCCGACCTCGCGGCACAGGCGCTTTTCGAGCTTGTGGTCCTCGCGCTCTATCTTCATGCTGTTCTGCACGCGCGCCGAGCTTTCCTGCTGCTCGTATTCCGCCACGGCTTCTTCCCAGACTGCGCTCATATCGTTTGCTTCCATAGCTTCACCACTGTCCCGTTTCGATGCGAATGGCCACTTCGCAGTCGTCAAAAATTTCCAGCTTGGCGATCTTCACGCGCACGCCCAGCACGCCGGGCAGTTGCATCAGCCGATGCGCCAGCTTGCCGATCAGGCTTTCCAGCAGGTTCATGTGTTCGGCCGTGCACTCGCTGATGATGATCTGGCGCACCTTGCGGTAGTCCAGCACATGGTGGATGTCGTCGTCGTGCGGCAGCAGCGGCTGCGTGCCCAGGTTCAGCTCGGCATCGACCTGGATGGGCTGCGGCGCGGTTTTTTCATGGTCCAGAATGCCCAGGTTTGCGTCAAAACGCAAGCCGCTGAGGTTCAGGGTCTGGGTTCCGCGAGTGTTGTACATGGCGCCAGTCTGTGGTGTGTGGGTGGGGCAAGCGGCGGCTGCGGCTTACATCAGCGAAAAATCGCGCTCGAACTTCATCAGGTGCTGGCCGCCGTCCACCAGCAGCGTGGTGCCGGTGATGGAGCGGTTTTCCAGCGCGAATTTGACCGTGGCGGCGACGTCGGCGGGTGTGGAGGAACGGCCCAGCGGCGACAGCTTGTGCCTGGCCTGGAACTGCTCGTCACTCAGCAGATGGCTGGTCAGCGTAAGGCCCGGTGCCACGCCGACCACGCGTACCAGCGGCGCCAGTGCCAGCGCCAGCATGGTGCCGGCCGCTTCGAGTGCGGCTTTGGAGAGGGTGTAGCTGAAAAAATCCGGGTTCTGGTTCCACAGCTTCTGGTCCAGCAGATTGACCACGGCGCCCTGTTCACTTTCCGCGCCCTCACCACGAGCGGCAATGTGGGCGTGCAGTGCCTGCGCCAGCAGCACGGCGGCGCCGGTGTTGCTGTGCAAGTGCTTGTCCAGGGCCGCGAAGCCAAAGCTGGCGGCGCTGTCCTCTTCAAAGGTGGAGGCGTTGTTGACCACCGCGTCGACACGGCCCATGCGCGCAACCACGGCCGGCAGCAGGCCGCGTACCGCGGCTTCGTCGCCCAGCTCGGCCTGGAAAGCCGCCGAGACGCCCGACAGCCTGGCGCAGTCGGCAACGGTTGCCATGGCCTCGGCTTCGGAAGCGCGGTAATGCACCGCCACCTGCCAGCCGCCGGCGGCCAGCGCCAGCGCGATCTCGCGCCCCAGCCGCCGCGAGGCGCCGGTCACGAGGACCACGGGTGGGGAGGACGGAGCTGGGTTCATGGGCGGGCGTCGGGACTCAAAAAGGGGCAAAAAAGGTGGCTGGGGAGCGGGGCGAAGAGGCTGTGGGGATCGCCGACAATGGCGGGTGGTGACCCCATGACCCCGACGACCGATACCCTTATTTTAACGACCGGCCTCGCTGCCCACATTGCCAAGGCCATTGAGGCTGCCGGCGGCTGGCTGGGTTTTGACGAATTCATGGCCCTGGCCCTCTACACCCCGGGCCTGGGCTATTACGCCAACGATTCGCGCAAATTCGGCCTGATGCCGGGCAGCGGCAGCGATTTTGTCACCGCGCCCGAGCTCTCGCCGCGTTTCGGCCAGGCCCTGGCGCGCCAGGCGGCCCAGGCGCTTGAAGCCACCGGCACGGCCGAGGTCTGGGAGTTCGGCGCGGGCTCGGGCGCGCTGGCGCAGCAGGTGCTTGAGGCGCTGGGACCGAAACTGGAGCGCTACACCATCGTGGATCTTTCGGGCAGCCTGCAGGCGCGCCAGCGCGAACGGCTGGCCGCCTATGGCGACAAGGTGCAATGGGCGGCGGAACTGCCGCCCAGGATGCGCGGCGTGGTATTGGGCAACGAGGTGCTGGACGCCATGCCGGTCAAGCTGCTGGCGCGCCTGCAGGGCAGCTGGCATGAACGCGGCGTGGTAGTGCACAAGGGCGGCTTTGCGTATGCCGACCAGCGCACCGCGCTGCGGCCGCCCGTCGAGGTGGAGGGCACGCATGACTACCTCACCGAAATCCATCCGCAGGCCGAGGGTTTTGTCGCCACCCTGGCCGACCGGCTGGAGGCCGGCGCGGTGTTTCTGCTCGACTACGGCTTTCCGGAACACGAGTACTACCACCCGCAGCGCAGCATGGGCACGGTGATGTGCCATCGCGGCCACCTGGCGGACGCCGATGCTCTGGCTGATGTGGGTGGCAAGGACATCACCGCGCACGTCAACTTCACCGGCATCGCCCTGGCCGGCCAGGAGGCCGGGCTGGAAGTGCTGGGCTACACCAGCCAGGGGCGGTTTTTGCTCAACTGCGGCCTGGTCGACGGCATGGAAGGCGCGCCGCTGGAGCAGCGCGTCATGGTGCAAAAACTGATCGCCGAGCACGAGATGGGCGAGCTGTTCAAGGTAATCGCCTTTGGCGCCAAAGCTCGACCTGTGTGGGAGCCTATGGGCTTTGCCGCCGGCGACCGCATGCATACTTTGTAGCACCCCCGTCCAGGCTCACTGCGTGTAGCCTGTTCCCCCCTCGAGGGAGCGGCGCCTGGGGCCGGCGAAGCCGGACCCTCGGCCCCCACTGGTGAAATACCTTCACTGCGTACGCCCTGAATCTTCAACCCAGTAGGGGCCGCGGAACCGGCTTTGCCGGGCCGCAGGCGCAGCGGCCCCCTCGGGGGGCAGGGAGTTACACGCAGTGAACGACCGTGGGGGCTAAACTAGTTCGATGATCCGCTGGTTTATCGTCATCTTCCTGGCCCTGATGCTGATCAGCTGGTTCAGCCCGCTGCTGCAGAAGCTGGGTTTCGGCAAGCTGCCTGGCGATTTGCGCTTTCGCCTGTTCGGGCGTGAGTGGTTCATCCCGCTGACCACCACCATCCTGCTGAGTTTTATCGCCAGCCTGGTTGCCAAAATTCTTTAAGGAAAACATCTCATCATGAAAGCCTGCGTCGACCTGGGGGGCACCAAGATCGCGGTCAGCCTGATAGAAGCCGGGCAGGAGCTGAGCCTGGCCCAGGCCTCCCGGGTCCTGCAGTCCCGCCGCGTGGAGCCCACCGAAAAATCCGGCCCGACGGACGCCGTGGCACGCCAGGTACTGCGCATGCTGGGCCAGGCCTGCGAGGCCGCCGGCATCACCGAGCAGGACATCACGGCCGTCGGCATCTCGTCCTGCGGCCCTTTCGTGGCGGTGGACGGCATGCTGGAGATTTCCAACCCCAACATCTGCGGCGGCATGGCCGGCCCGGCGCGCGGCCTGCCGAACGACTGGGTCAGCGTGCCGCTGGAGGCGCCGCTGCGCGCCCGCTTTGGCGAAAAACTCCAACTGGAGAACGACGGCGTGGGCGCGCTGCAAGCTGAGCGCCGCTGGGGCGCGCTGCAGGGTTACAACCACTGCGCCTACGTGACCTGGAGCACCGGCATAGGCTTCGGCCTCTGCGTAGACGGCCGAATCCTGCGGGGCAAGCATGGCAACGCCGGCCACGCGGGCCACACTTTCGTCAGCGACCATAGCGACGCGCTGTGCGGCTGCGGCAACAAGGGCGACCTCGAAGGCGTGGTGGCCGGCAACGCGATTGCCAGGCGCTTCGCCGGCGCCGGCTATCCCGGTGCCTCCGCGCTTTTTAGCGCCGCACAATCCGGCGACGCGGCCGCGCAGGCCATCGTCGACGAACTGTGCCGCGTGCTGGGACGCGGCCTCTACAACATGGTCGCCACCCTGGACCTGGAACGCATCAGCCTGGGCGGCGGCGTATTCTGGAACCACAGGGAGTATTTGCTGCCCAGACTGAGTGCGCAGATCCATGGCAAGCTGCCCGCTTTGACGGATGAGTTTGAGCTGGTGGAAGCTGGTTTGGGGGAGAGGGTGGGGGATTTTGGGGCGTTGGCGTTAGTGAGTTGAGTTGCCGGGTCTTGCGCCGGCGGGCGCGCGCTCTTTCCTTCTACTCCACCCTTCTCTTTCTTCTAAGTTCCGGAGCCGGGGGTTGCCCGGCAGCAACTCACTTTTCTTTTGCTTCGCCAAAAGAAAAGTAAGCAAAAGAAAAGGCGACCCTGGTGTCTGCGTCCCCATA
>NZ_JBKBEX010000013.1:0-136608 GCF_047303325.1 Polaromonas sp. CT11-55
GGGGTGAGGGTGGGGGAGGGTGCAAGAGCCATGGCTCCATTTTGGCTGTATTCGGGAATCCCCGGATGCTGCCGGTCAGTTATGCTTCAAGTTCGTCGTTCCCGGGGGTGTCCCGGTGTGTTACCCCTCTTCCCGATGCCCTCTTCCTCTTCTTTCCCGCTGGCCCTGATCCGTCTCATGCGGCCGCACCAGTGGCTGAAAAACGTTTTTGTGTTCGCCGGCCTGGTGTTCAGCCAGAACTGGCAGGACATGGCGCTGGACTGGCGCGTTTTCCATGCCTTTGCCGCTTTTTGCTGCCTCTCCAGCATGGTCTACATCATCAACGACTGGCATGACCGCGCCAGCGACGCACTGCACCCCACCAAACGCCACCGGCCACTGGCCAGCGCCGCGGTGGCGGTGCCGGTGGCGCTGGTGCTGGCCGGCCTGCTGCTGGTGGCCGGCCTGCTGCTGGCGGCGGGCAACCGCACCTTGCTGGCTTTGCTGGCGGCCTATGTGCTGCTCAACCTGGCGTATTCGTGGCGGCTCAAGCAGGTGCCGGTGGTCGACGTCTCCATCATCGCCTCGGGTTTCATGCTGCGCCTCCTGGCCGGCACCGTGGCCGTCGGCATCCCGCCCTCGCGCTGGCTGCTGCTGACCGGCATTTTTGTGGCCCTGTTCCTCGGTTTTGCCAAGCGCAAGGCCGAAAGTTTCCATGAAGAGGCCAGCCAGCGCGCGGTGATGGCCCACTACCCCTCGGCCCTGCTGGACACCTTCATGGCCGTGACCATGACCGCCACGCTGACCACCTATAGCCTGTTTGCCACCAGCCCCGAGGCGCAGCTGCAGCACGGCGAGCGCCTGCTCTACACCGTGCCGGTGGTGATTTTCGGCATGCTGCGCTACACCTACCAGGTGCACCGCGGCCACGGCGAAGACGTGGCGCGCGACATGCTGCGCGACCCCTGGATACTGGGGGCCGGCGCGCTCTGGCTGGCCATTTTCCTGAGCCGCTGGCTGTGAAGCCCGCGCCCGCCTCATCCGCGCCGGTTGCGGCGGGCCTTCCCTTCAAGCGCCTGCTGCTGGTGCTGGGCGTGGTGGCCACGGCCTACGCGGCCGCGCTGCTAGTCTGGGGCGACAGCCCCAAAACCTCGCTGGCCCTGCTTTGGTCCTGGACGGGCGCGCAGGCCGCGGGGCTGTGCCTGCTCAACTACCTGCTGCGCGGCCTGCGCTGGCGGCTCTGGATGGCGCACTACGGGCGGCATTTCGGATGGGCGCAGGGGCTGCGCCTGTATCTGGCGGGCTATGCCTTCACCCCCACGCCCGGCAATGTCGGCGAGGCGGCGCGCGGCCTGATGCTGGCGCGCCAGCCCCTGGGCGCCGGGCAAAGCCTGGCCATCTTCGGCGCTGAGCGGCTGGCCGACCTGCTGTGCCTGCTGCTGCTGTGCCTGCCGGCCGCCGGCTGGGTGCTGCGGCATCCCGCAGTGCAGGCCGCATCCACGCTGCTGGGGGGCCTGCTGGTGGCGGCGGCGCTGCTGCTGCTGGCCGTACTGGGCCTGCTCTTCAAACACCGCGCCCGGCTGTTTGAGCGCCTGCCCTGGCTGCGGGAGGCCTGGCACTGCCTGGCGCTGCGTCCCTGGCTCTGGCTGGGGCTGACCCTGGCGGCCTGGGCGGCGCACGGTGTCGCGGTCTGGCTGGTCTGCCGCGGCATGGGTGTGGGGCTTGATGTGCTGACGGCCACGGGCTTTTATGCCGTCGCCATGGTGGCCGGTGCCCTGTCCGCGTTGCCCGCCGGCCTGGGCGGCACCGAGGCCGTGCTGACGGGCCTGCTGGTGGCGCATGGCGCGACGCCTGCGGCGGCGCTGGCCGTCACCGTGCTGGCGCGGCTGCTGACGCTGTGGCTGGCCGTGGCCCTAGGCGTGCTGGCCTTGCTTTATAGTGCGGCCATCCGCAAGGAAATCAGCTTTCGCTAGCCTCTCCAGCCTTGCCGCGGCCGCGTTGCCGCCGGCGCCGCTCTCCTTTTTGAGCCTTCATGTCCCAGAACCACGATTCCGCCGCCTCCGCCGCCTCTGCCGCATTTCCCGTCACGCTGAGCCGCTGGCTGCTCGCCGCCGGCCTGCTCTCGCTGCTGCTGCGCTTGTGGATTTCCGTGAGCTTCCCGGTCACCGGCGACGAGGCTTTTTTCTACTGGTGGGGTGTGTACCCCGACTGGGGCTATTCGGACCACCCGCCCATGGTGGGCTGGCTGATCGCGCTGATGCGCGCCACGCTGGGCGACAGCCTCTGGTCCATACGCCTGCCCATCGTGCTGCTGCCGCTGGCGCTGGGCGCGGCACTGTGGTGGGCGCTCAAAGGCGCGGACCGGGTGCGCGCCGCCTGGGCCGTGCTGTTTTTCTGGCTGGCGCCGCTGAACTGGCTCAACACCCTGATCACCACCGACACGCCGCTGATCTTCTGGTCGGTACTGTCGGTCGCCGCGCTGATGCGCGCCGAGCGCCGCGCCCTGATGGACCGCGCCGCCTGGGGTCTGTATGCGCTGTCCGGCGTTTTCCTGGGTTGCGCCTTTCTGTCCAAGTATTTCTCGGTGGTGCTGGGATTGAGCTATCTCGTCTACTTCGTGCTGTACCGCCGCGAGCGCCTCGCCGGTTTGGCCCTGCTGGTGCTGTGCGCCTTGCCCGGGCCGGCGATCAACATCGCCTACAACATGTCGCACGGCTGGTCCAACATCATGTTCAATGTGTACAACCGCAATGAAGATGCCAATTTTGAGTGGCGCAAGCCGCTGACCTATATCGGCATGATGGCCTACCTGGTCACGCCGGCCGCGCTGTGGATGGCGGTGCGCTACCGCCAGGTGCTACTGGCCGCGGCGCGCTCGCAGCGCCTGCTGGCCTGTCTGGTGGTGGTGCCGCTGCTGTTCTTTGCGCTGCTGTCGGCCAAGAAAATCATTGGCCTGCACTGGGTGCTGTCGTTTTACCCCTTTGGGTTTGCCTTTCTGGCCTTTGCGCTGCCGGCCGACAAGCTCAAGGCCTGCGCCAAAGGCCTGGCCGTGTTCGCCGGCCTGCATGTGCTGGTGGTGGCGGGGCTTTACATGACAACACTGGACACATGGCGCACGACAAAGCTTTACCCCCAGATCATCCGCAGCTACAAGACCGCCGAAATGCTCAAACAGGTCACGGCGCCCGGCGTGGTCCTCATGGGCGAGGCCTACACGCCGGCTTCGATCTTCGGTTTTGAACGCCGCCAGTACATGCCGGTCTTCGGCGTCGGCAAGTTCCATGCGCGCCAGGACGACATGCTGGTCGATTTTTCGCTTTACCAGGGCAAGACAATCCGCGTCATCCTCGCCGACAAGCCGCGCCTGGAGGAGTTTGAGCCTTATTTCGCCTCGGTGCGTGTGCTCAACTTCGAGCAAGACGGCGTGCCTTTTTACGCCCTTGAAGGCACGGGCTTTAACTACCAGGCGTATCGCGAAGGCGTGCTGGGCACGGTCTTCAAGCGCTACTTCAATATTCCCAAATGGCTGCCCATGACGGGCTGCCCTTTCTGCGAACGCTATTGCGGCCAGGTGCGATGCCCGAGCTAAGCGCCCAGGCCGGCCCGGTTGTCGCCGCCTTTGATTTCGACGGCACGCTGACCCGGCGCGACACCTTCACGGTCTTCCTGGCGCGCGGCCTGGGCTGGCCGCGCTTTGTTTGGGCCCTGCTGCGCTGCTCACCCTGGCTGGCCGGCTATGCGCTGCGCATCGTGCCCAACAACGTCGCCAAAGGCAAGCTGATGCAGGCCACGCTGACAGGCCGCAGCCTTGCCGAGATCGATGGCTGGACCGCGCAGTGGCTGGCAAAAGACTTCCCCGGCCAGTTGCGCGAGGATGCGATGGCACATCTGGCCCGGCACCGCGAGGCCGGCCACTGCTGCGTGATGGTGAGCGCCTCGCCCGACATCTACCTGAAGCAAGTAGCGCGGCAGCTGGGCTTTGACGCGCTGCTCTGCACCGAAATGGAAACGGCGGGCGAGGGTGAGGCCCGCCGCCTCACGGGGCGTATGCGGACGCCCAACTGCCATGGGGAGCAGAAGGTTGCCAGGCTCCGTGCCTGGGCGCTTGGGCGGTTTGGCGCCGCCGGGCTGGAGGGGGTGACTTTGTATGCCTATGGGGATACTTCCGGCGACAAGCCTATGCTTCGGTTGGCTCGGTATGCTTGGTACCGGGGGGAGCCTTGGACCGGGTGAGCGGTCCCGCGCAGGTTTGTGCTTTTTGCTGAGAGCTGCTGGCCGGGTCTCGCCCCGGCGGGCGAGGCACTTTTCTTTGCTTCGCCAAAGAAAAGTACCCAAAAGAAAGGCGACCCGCAGTCTGGGTCCCTGCGCTTCGCTACGGGCAACCTGCGGTGCTCGAGCCAAGCGGGGTCAAAAACAACTCGCTTCGCTCAAACAAGTTTTTGCCCTGATCCGCTTGTCTCTGCGCTCCTCGGCCCAGCCAGGACGGGGCAATCGGGAGCGGGGACAGGAGACAAATACCAAAGAACAAACCAAGACAAACAAGGACTCGCCTTGGCGAGTCCTTGTGGTTTTCGGCTGTTTGGTATTTCTGTCCCCACCCCTTGTGGATGCGCCGAGGAGCGCAGGGCCAGACTGATCAGGGATCGCGTTGTTTGAGCGAAGCGAGTTTAGCGAGACCCCGTCTGGACCGAGCACCGCAGGTTGCCCGCAGCGAAGCGGAGGGACGCAGCAACCAGGGGCGCCTTTCTTTTGCTTACTTTTCTTTGGCGAAGCAAAGAAAAGTGAGTTGCCGCCGGGCAACCCCGGCCAGCAAGCCTATGCAGAGGAAGCGGTCCAAGCCGGAGCAAGACCGGCTTAGTCTTCGAGCTCCGCCTTAGCCATCTCCACATCCAACCGTTCCGTCGCATCCAGCGGCTTGCTGGCCGCCGCCTGTTCATAAAGCCTGGTGGCTTCCTTCATCTTCTTGTCGCCTTCAAGCATGACCATGCCGTTGGCGTACTCGATCATGCCGATGGCCGAGCCGGGGTGCAGTTTCAGGGCGTCCTTGTAGAGCGACAGGCCCACGTCCTTCTTGGCGCCGTAGGTCATGCCGCCTATCAGCGAGCCGACCTTGTCGATGACCTCGGCGTGGAAGGCGGCCAGCGCGATGTGGGCGTCGGCATGTTTGGGCGAGAGCTTGATGGCCTGCTCCAGCGCGTTCTTCACCTTGGTGCCCAGGCCTTGCGCCAGGGCCTTGGCCACGCTGATGCCCTGGCTGTAGCGGCCCAGCGCATAAGCCTGCCAGTACCAGGCGTTGGCGTTTTTCGGGTCGTCCTTTTGCTGGGCCTCGGCGCGGGCGGCGACTTCCATGAAGAGATCCAGCTTGGCTTTTTCCTTGGTTTCCAGGTAGGTGGCATACATGCTGGCAGCCTTGTTGGCCACAGTGATGCCGTCGCCGCCGGCTTTCAGGCCGGCGTCAGACGCCTTCTGGAATTCACCGTTGTGGAACAGCACCCAGGCCTGCAGCACATCGGCGTCCTTGGGCAGGGGTTCGCAGTCGCCCAGGTGCAGGCGGGCCCAGCTCTTTTTCAGGCTGGCGGCATCGAATGCGTAGTCGCCGGCATGGGGAAAGGCAGTCCATTTGGCCATGTGTCTTGTCTCCTTGGTAAAAATTGTTGTGTTCTGGATGAGGGCGATTTGAGGGAACTCAAGCCGGGTTGCTATACGCGCCGACCAGGGCCTGCAGGTGCGCGCGCTGGCTTTGCTCGAGGTAGGGAATCAGCAAATTGAGCACGTGGTGCGCGCCGCGCAGCAGCGCGGCCTGGGCGTTGCCGGGCTCCAGCGCATTGCGCGGGTCGCGCACGTACTCGAAGCTGAGCCAGTAGGTGAGCACCACCACCATGCTGGTGGCCGTGGCCTCGACCTCGCGCGAATCGATGGTCATGGCGCCGGCGCGGCTCATGCCGTCGAGCAGGCCCTTGACGGCGCGTGTCTTGTTCTTGAGCACCCACTGAAAGTGGGTTTCCAGCCGGCGGTTCTTGCTGAGCAGGTCGTTGAGGTCGCGGTACAGGAAGCGGTACTGCCAGATCAGCTCGAACAGCGTGTGCATGAAGAACCAGGCGTCCTCCACGTCGCGCACGCCGTCGCTGGCGTTGAGCAGCTCGCTCAGGGATTTTTCGTAGCGGTCGAACAGCGAGTTGATGAGCTCGTCTTTGGCGGGGTAGTGGTAGTAGAGGTTGCCGGGGCTGATGTTGAGCTCGGCGGAGATCAGCGTGGTCGACACATTGGGCTCGCCAAAGCGGTTGAAGAGGTCCAGGGTGACCTCCAGGATCCGCTCTGCTGTACGGCGCGGCGCTTTTTTCGCCATAAGTTGTCTACCTCGTATTGTTCTTTAACTCTAACCCAGCGCCTGCCGGCGCGAAACTAGGGAAGTCCACAAAACCTTGGTCCGCTCATAGAGAACCTTTGGGTTACGTCGCCGGCGCCGTGCGGGAGGGCGATCGCAGCGCATGGCTTAAATCCTCCATCACCTCCTCCAGCGAGGCGATGGCACGGCCCACGCGGGTGGCGGCCGGCCTTGGGGCGACCAGGTGGCGCTTGGGGTCCTCCAGGATGTCCAGGTTCAGGCTCACGCCGTGCCGCCCAAGCTTGGCCGACAGCGTGGTCTTGCGCGAGCGCAGCATCTGCCGGGTCTTCTGGTAGGCGTGCTCGGCCAGTTCGCGGCGCTGCCGGTAGCTGAAGGTATTGGCCAGGAACATCTCGGCATCGCGGTGGTCGGGCTCCAGCAGCACGATGTCCGTGTCGGGGTAAGCGTGCTCGTAGTGCTTCATGCCCAGCTCCAGCCGCGAATGGATCATGGAACGGAAAGTTTGGCTCATGACCGCGGGCAGGCCGCCGCTGACGATGCGCGGGATGGCCTGTTTTTCGGGCGGCAGGCCGCGGCGCATGACGCGCTGGTCCATGGCCAGCCGGGGGGCGCGCGTGGAGTTGAAGGGCACCAGCGGGTTCAGGCAGAACATCAGGTCCACGCCCTCGTCCATGGCCACGCCGGCGTGCATGGTCTTCTTGAGGGCGCCGTCCACGTAGTAGTGGTTGTCGATCTCCACCGGCGGGAACAGGCCGGGCAGGGCCGAACTGGCCTGCACAGCCCTGGAAATCGGCACGTGGTCCCAGCCGGGGCGGCCAAAGGGTGCGGCATCGCCGCTGTCCAGATTGGTCGCCACCAGCGTCAGGCGGGTGCGGAGCTCGCGAAAGTCATTGGTGCGACCGGGCTTGGAAAACAGTTTTTCGAGCTGCGTGTCGACTTCGTCGTTGGCAAAAATGCCGGTGGGCAAGGCAGGCCCCAGCGCCTCCAGCGCATGGACAAAAGACTTGCGCCCGAAGGTGGCGCGCCATGCGGCTGACGCGGCCAGGCCGGGCAGCGTGATGCCGCGCCGCAGGAATTCGCCGTAGGCCGGCACCATCAGCCAGGCCGGGTCGAAGACCTCTGAGGCCTTGTCGTCGTTTTCGATGAAGGCCGCGCAGAGTTCGCGCGGCGTCATGCCGTTGGCCAGGCCCGCCGCGATAAAGCCACCGGCCGAGACGCCGACGTAGTGGTGCAGCTCGGTGAAGGAGATGCCCTGCAGGGATTCATCGAGAGCGCAGAGCGCGCCGATCTCGTAGATGGCTCCCAGGGGACCTCCACCGGCGAGGGCCAAGGCAATGCGTGGCTTATCGGATGAAGATTTGCTTCTTGAACGCTTGGCTGAAGTCATGAGAAGAAAGTGTAGACGGCGGCCCCAGGAATATTTGCTGCTTTGCAGCAAAGCGCGCAGGCGAAAAAAAAGGGACGGTGTGTCCCTTTTTGATGAAGCTCGCCGTGCTTATGCCGACTTGCGCGCGGCCGGGCGCTTGGCGGCCGGGGCTTTTTTCGCGGCAGGCTTTGCGGCGGTCTTGGCGGCAGGAGCCTTGCCGCTGAGTTTTTGCACATTGCGGTTGAGTTCGTCAATGCGCGCGATCAGTGCGTCCACATCCTTGGCCGAAGGCACGCCGAGCTTGTTCAGGGCCTTGGCGACGCGGTCTTCGAAAATGTTTTCCAGCTTGTCCCACTGGTGGCCGGCTTTGGATTGGATGTCGGTGGCCATGGTGGCCATCTTGTTGGTGGCTTCGGAGATCTTTTCTTCGGCGACGGCCTGGGTCTTGCGCTGGATGGACAGGCCTTCCTTGACCAGGGTCTCAAAGACCTTGCCGCCTTCTTCCTGCGCCTTGGAGAATGCGCCCAGGCCGGCTAGCCAGATTTGCTGTGCGGACTCTTTGACGGCGCCCGAAAGCTGGGGGCCGGATTTTTTGTCGGCGCTCATTTTTTGCAGTTTCTTGACCATGATGGACTCCAGACAGTGAGGGTTGTGGATTTGCGCGGACAGTATGCCGCATAGACTGGAAAATATAAGCCTTCCCCGCGGCGGTGTTTAGGTGCCCCGCTCTATGGAAAAGCAGGCTCCGCGCCGCTGAGCGCGGGTTTCTGCTGAATAGGGAGTCATGCGGTTTAAGCAAGAATCAGTTTTTTGATCGACAGTTCAGCGGAGAAAACACAACATGCATTATTTCGTCACGGGGGCCACAGGCTTCATCGGCAAACGCCTGGTCAAAAAACTTCTGGAACGAAAAGGCACGACCGTTCATTTCCTGATCCGCCAGGAAAGCGCCGGCAAGGTCGCGGCGCTGAGGGAGTACTGGGGCGTGAGCGCCGCGCGGGCTGTCGCCATCCACGGCGACCTGACGAGCAAGAAGCTGGGCGTCAGCAGCGAGGACATCAAAAAGCTCAAGGGCCAGGTCGGGCATTTTTACCACCTGGCCGCCGTCTATGACCTGGGCGCCGACGAGCAAAGCCAGATCGCCGTCAACATCGAAGGCACGCGCAGCGCGGTGGAGTTCGCCAAGGCCATAGACGCCGGTCATTTCCACCATGTGAGCTCCATCGCAGCAGCCGGCCTCTATGAAGGCGTGTTCCGCGAGGACATGTTCGAGGAGGCCGAGAACTACGACCATCCCTACTTCATGACCAAGCATGAGAGCGAAAAAATCGTGCGCAAGGAATGCAAAGTGCCCTGGACGGTGTTTCGCCCCGCCATGGTGGTCGGCGACAGCACCACCGGCGAGATGGACAAGATCGACGGCCCTTACTACTTCTTCAAGCTGATCCAGCGCATGCGCCAGCTGCTGCCGCCCTGGATGCCGGCCGTGGGGCTGGAAGGCGGGCGCATCAACATCGTGCCTGTCGATTTTGTCGTCGACGCGCTGGACCACATCAGCCACAAGACCGGCATCGCCAAGAAGTGCTTCCACCTGGTGGACCCGGTGGGCTACCGCGTCGGCGACGTGCTGGACATCTTCAGCCGCGCGGCCCATGCGCCCAAGATGAACCTGTTCATCAACGCCGCCCTGCTGGGTTTCATCCCGCGCGGCGTCAAGAAGAGCCTGATGGCGCTGGCGCCGGTGCGGCGCGTGCGCAACGCGGTCATGGCCGACCTGGGACTGCCCGAGGACATGCTGACTTTCGTCAACTACCCGACGCGCTTTGACTGCCGCGAAACCATGGCCGCGCTCAAGGGCGCCGGCATTGAATGCCCCAACCTCAAGGACTACGCCTGGCGCCTGTGGGACTACTGGGAGCGCCACCTGGACCCCGACCTGCACATAGACCGCTCGTTGCGCGGCACGGTGGGTGGCAAGGTGGTGTTGGTCACCGGCGGCTCCTCCGGCATAGGCCTGGCTGCGGCGCACAAGTTCGCCGAAGCCGGCGCGACCACCATCATCTGTGGGCGCGACCAGGACAAGCTCGACGAGGCCTGCAAGGAAGCAAAGGCCAAGGGCTATCAGTTCGTGGCCTACCCGGCCGACATCGCCGACATGGCCGACTGCGACCGTTTCCTCAAGCTGCTGGTCGCCGACCATGGCGGCGTTGATTTCCTGATCAACAACGCCGGCCGCTCCATACGCCGCGCGATCGAAGCCAGCTACGACCGCTTCCACGACTTCGAGCGCACCATGCAGCTCAATTACTTCGGTTGCCTGCGCGTGACCATGGGGTTGCTGCCCGGCATGGCGGCCAAACGCAAGGGCCATGTGGTCAACATCAGTTCCATCGGCGTGCTGACCAACGCGCCGCGCTTTTCGGCCTATGTGGCCTCGAAGGCCGCGCTGGATGCCTGGACGCGCTGCGCCTCCAGCGAATTCGCCGACGTCGGCATCAGCTTCACCACCATCAACATGCCGCTGGTGCGCACGCCCATGATCGCGCCGACCAACCTGTACAACAACGTGCCGACGCTGTCCCCCGAAGAAGCCGCCGACATGATTGCACAGGCCTGCATCTTCAAGCCGGTGCGCGTGGCCACGCGCCTGGGCATCACCGGCCAGCTGCTGCACGCGCTGGTGCCGCGCATCGCGCAGATCGCCATGAACACCAGCTTCCGCATGTTCCCCGACTCCTCGGCCGCCAAGGGCGAGAAGGGCGCCAAGCCGCAGTTGTCCGCCGAGGCCGTGGCCATGCAGCAGATGATGCGCGGCATCCATTTCTAGCCGGGGCCGCGGCGGCGGCGGCCCGCAGGGCAGGGGCATAATGTGTGCCGGTGCCGCACTGCAGCGGCGCATGGAAGGGCGAGTTCATGATTTTGGTTACAGGGGGAGCCGGGTTTATCGGCGCCAATTTTGTTCTTGACTGGCTGGCGGGCAGCGACGAGCCGGTCGTCAACCTGGACAAGCTCACCTACGCCGGCAATATGGAAACCCTGGCGTCCTTGAAGGGCGACCCGCGGCATATTTTTGTGCGAGGCGACATCGGCGACAGTGCCCTGGTCGCGGACCTGCTGGCCAGGCACAAGCCGCGCGCCGTCGTTCATTTCGCGGCCGAGTCGCACGTGGACCGGTCCATCTCGGACCCGGAAGCCTTCATACAGACCAACATCGTCGGCACTTTTCGCCTGCTGGAGGCCGCGCGCCGCTACTGGTCGGACCTGCCGGCCGGTGAGAAAGCCGCCTTTCGCTTTCTGCAGGTGTCCACGGACGAGGTGTACGGGTCGCTGCAGCCGGCGGACCCCGCCTTCAGCGAGACCAACCGCTATGAGCCGAACAGCCCCTATTCGGCCAGCAAGGCGGCGAGCGACCACCTGACCCGGGCCTACCACCACACCTACGGCTTGCCGGTGCTCACCACCAACTGCTCCAACAATTACGGCCCCTACCATTTCCCCGAAAAACTGATCCCGCTCATGATCGTCAACGCCCTGGCCGGCAAGCCCCTGCCGGTTTACGGCGACGGCCAGCAGGTGCGTGACTGGCTGTACGTCAAGGACCACTGCAGCGGCATACGCCGTGTGCTCGAAGCCGGCAAACCCGGCGAGACCTACAACATAGGCGGCAACAACGAGAAGCCGAATATCGACATCGTCCACGCGGTGTGCGCCCTGCTTGACGAGTTGCGCCCGCGCGCCGGCGGCAGCTACCGCGAACAGGTGGCCTTCATCAAGGACAGGCCCGGCCATGACCGCCGCTACGCGATCGATGCGAGCAAGATGATGCGGGAGCTGGGCTGGAAGCCCGCCGACACGTTTGAAACCGGCATTCGCAAGACCGTGCAGTGGTACCTGGACAACCCCGAGTGGGTCACGCATGTGCAAAGCGGCGCCTACCGCGACTGGGTTGAGGCCCAGTACGCGATGGCCGCGGCCTGAGCGTGCGCATGAAGGTACTGCTCTTCGGCAAGAACGGCCAGGTCGGCTGGGAATTACAGCGCAGCCTGGCGCCGCTCGGTGAACTGGTTGCGCTGGACCGCCACAGCACGGATTTCTGCGGCGACCTCGCCAATCTGGACGGCATTCGCGAGACGGTGCAAAAAGTCCGGCCCCAGGTCATCGTCAATGCCGCCGCCTACACTGCGGTCGACAAGGCTGAAAGCGATACCGCCACAGCGCATGCGGTCAATGCCGAAGCCCCGGGCGTGCTGGCCGAGGCCGCCAGCGCTGCCGGTGCATGGCTGCTGCACTACTCGACCGACTATGTGTTTGACGGCAGCGGCGATAAGCCCTGGGAGGAGACCGACCCGACCGGCCCGCTCAGCGTGTACGGCCGCACCAAGCTCGAAGGCGAGCAGCGCATCGCGGCCCGGTGTGCCCAACACATGATTCTGCGCACCAGCTGGGTCTATGCGGCGCGGGGCGGCAATTTCGCCAAAACCATGCTGCGCCTGGCCGCCGAGCGTGATCGCCTGACGGTCGTGAGCGACCAGTTCGGCGCGCCTACGGGGGCCGACCTGCTGGCCGACGTCACGGCCCACATGCTGCGCAGTGCGCTGGCGGGGTCCGCGGCAGGGTTTGCGGGCACCTACCACGTGGCGGCCGCGGGCGAAACTTCATGGCATGGTTATGCGCGCTTTGTCCTCGAATGCGCCGCGAAGGGCGGCAAGGCGCTCAGGGCGTCGCCGGACGCCGTGGACCCCGTCGCCACATCGGCTTTCCCGACGCCGGCCGTACGCCCGCATAATTCGCGTTTGAACACCAGCAAACTCCGCGGTGCCTTTGGCCTGCGGCTACCGGCATGGCAGCAGGGCGTGGCCCGCATGCTGGCGGAAATTACCTGATTACACCCACATGACTCAACGCAAAGGCATCATCCTGGCCGGCGGCTCCGGCACCCGCCTGCATCCGGCCACACTGGCCATCAGCAAGCAATTGCTGCCGGTATATGACAAGCCCATGGTGTATTACCCGCTCAGCACGCTCATGATCGCCGGCATCCGCGAGGTGCTGATCATCAGCACGCCACAGGACACGCCGCGCTTCGAGCAGCTTCTGGGGGATGGGTCGCAGTGGGGCATGAATCTTCAGTATGCCGTGCAGCCCAGTCCCGACGGGCTGGCCCAAGCCTTCATCATCGGCGAAAAATTCCTGAATGGCGCACCCAGTGCCCTGGTGCTGGGGGACAACATTTTTTACGGCCATGACCTGCACAAGCTGCTCAGTGAGGCGGATGCCGAGGCGTCAGGGGCGACGGTGTTCGCTTATCACGTGAAGGATCCCGAGCGCTACGGCGTGGTGGCGTTTGACGCCACCGGACGGGCCCGCAGCATTGAGGAAAAACCGACCGCGCCAAAAAGCAATTACGCCGTCACGGGCCTGTATTTTTATGATACCCAGGTCGTCGACATCGCCAAGACTATCAAGCCCAGTGCCCGCGGTGAGCTTGAAATCACAACGGTCAACCAGCGCTACCTGGAACAGGGCCAGCTGAAGGTGCAAATCATGCAGCGCGGCTATGCCTGGCTTGACACCGGCACCCACGACAGCCTGTTGGACGCCAGCCAGTTCATCGCGACCCTGGAGCATCGCCAGGGGCTCAAGATCGCCTGTCCCGAGGAAATTTCCTGGCGCAACGGTTTTATTGATGACGCCCAGCTGCAGAAACTCGCGGAGCCGCTCGCAAAAAGCGGCTACGGCCAGTACCTGCAGCATCTCCTGAAAGAGAACGGTCGTTCATGAAAGTCATACCCACGCCCATCGCCGATGTGCTGATCATCGAACCCAAGGTTTTCGGTGACCAGCGAGGTTTCTTCCTGGAAAGTTTTAATCAGCGTGCGTTCAATGCCGCGACCGGGACCGATTTCAAATTTGTCCAGGACAACCACAGCCGGTCGGCCAAAAACGTGTTGCGCGGCCTGCACTACCAGCTGGGGCAGCCGCAAGGCAAGCTGGTTCGTGTGGTGCGGGGTGCTGTTTTTGATGTGGCTGTCGATATACGCACGGCATCGCCGACTTTTGGCGAGTGGTTCGGCCTGGAGCTCAGCGAGGCGAATCACCGGCAACTCTGGGTGCCGCCCGGCCTTGCGCACGGCTTCCTGGTGTTGAGCGACAGCGCGGAATTCCTGTACAAAACGACCGACTACTATGCGCCGGAACAGGAGCGCTGCATCGTCTGGAATGACCCCACCCTGGGGATCACCTGGCCGCTGGAAGGGGGCGTACCTCTGCTCTCGGCTAAGGACGCCGCCGGCCTGGGCTTTAAAGCGGCGGTGTCCGCTGCCTAGAACGCAAACAGCCTCCTAGAGGCTGGCCAAGCCGACGAGGTCGCTGTCCTGTGCGTCGGGCGTGAACCCGCTGACGTGCTTGAGCAGCAATATCCGCAAGGCAGCGGTGTCGTTGGCTTTCACGGCTTGCTTGAGCAGCTCCAGGTCTCCCCGGAAATCCGCCCAGGGCACAAATTCTTCGTGCGCCTTCAGGATGCGTGGGTGAACTGTTGCGACGGGGTTGTCGCCGATCAGCAGTTCTTCATACAATTTTTCACCGGGACGCAAGCCGGTGACTTCGATGGCGATGTCGCCGTCGGGATGGTCTTCGTCGCGCACCGTGAAGCCAGAGAGCTTCACCATGCGGCGGGCCAGGTCGATGATGCGTACCGGCTCGCCCATGTCCAGCACATAGACCTCGCCGCCTTCGGCCATGGCGCCTGCCTGCAGCACGAGCTGGGCGGCCTCGGGAATGGTCATGAAATAGCGTGTCACCTCGGCGTGTGTCAGCGTGATCGGGCCGCCGGCCTCAATCTGACGCCGAAATAGCGGCACCACGCTGCCGCTGCTGCCCAGCACGTTGCCGAAGCGGACCATGGCGAAGCGTGTGAGGTTACTGACGGCGGGAGCTCCGGGGCCGAAACTCGGGGCCGGCGTCGCCGAGAGCGCTTGCAACACCATTTCGGCGAGGCGTTTGCTGGCGCCCATGACGTTGGTGGGCCGCACGGCTTTGTCGGTTGATACGAGGACGAAGTGGCCGACGCCGGTCTCCAATGCGGCGCGCGCCGTATTGAGCGTGCCGAGCACGTTGTTGGCAACCCCTTCGGCGGGATTGTGCTCGACAAGCGGCACATGCTTGTAGGCGGCCGCGTGGTAGACCGTATGCGGTTGATACGCCCGGAAGATTTCCAGCATGCGGCCGTAGTCGCGGACATTGGCCAGCAAAGGCGCCAGCTCCACGGCGACCCCCTCGCGGTCCGCAATGCGCAGGCACAGGTGCTGAAGCTCCTGGTGGATGCTGTAGAGCCCGAACTCGCTGTGCTCCACCAGAATCAGCCGCGCGGGCTTTTCCTGCAGGATCTGACGGCACAACTCGCTGCCGATGCTGCCCGCGGCGCCAGTGACAAGTACGACTTTCCCGAAAAGATTGCGAGCCAGCAAGGCGCGATCAGGCGGCACCGCATCCCGTCCCAACAAGTCTTCGACGTCAAGCTCCTTGATGTCTGCCAGTGCCACTCGGCCGTGAGCGAGGTCGCTCAGGCCTGGCATGGATCGAACATGGACCGGCAGGGGCTGCAGTTCATTGAGGATTTCATTGCGCCGGCTGCGGCTGATGGAGGGCAGCGCCAGAAGAACGTCCGTAACCGCGTATTTTTCCAGGAGGTCTGGAAGTTCCGAGGTGGCGTGAACATTCACGCCATTGATGGTCAGGCCCCGTAGCGCGGGGTTGTCGTCCACAAAACCAATCAACGAAAACTCGTGTGAACTCGCGATGGCGCTGGCCATCTGCACACCGGCCGCGCCCGCGCCGTAGATGATCAACCGGCTCACCGACAGCCCACGGCGCTGACTGTGAGAGAGGCTGCTTAGCCAGAGGCGCGCGGCAACACGGCTGCTGCCGACAAGCAGCAGCAGCAGGATCGGTTGCAGCAAGCCAATGGAGCGCGGCACTACGGGCCAGGTCATGACGACCAGCACGCCGAAGAAAAGCGCGGTATACACCAGCACCGCAACCCCCAGCGCACGCATGGCCGCCATGCCGCTGTATCTGAACACGGCGCGATACAGTCCGTTGCGCACAAAAATCGGTGCTGCCAGCGCTGGAGCGACCAGGTACGGCCACCACTGGGCGCCCTGCGGCCAATGCAGCGTGTCGAGCCGCAGCGAAAATGCGGCCCAGACAGCCGCCACGCCCATGAGGGCGTCTGCTATGAGTACAACGGCCTGTTTGACTCGTCGCGGCTGATTAATAAGTCTGGTTTTCAGCATGAAATCCACCACAACGGGCAGGAGAGTTTCGCGGCAATATGGACGGATCCGGAAAACGCATCAGTGCGCTACGCCGTCACGTCGCATGACCTTGAGGGCCGTGAGCCAGAGGATGCGGATGTCGAACCAGAGCGACTGTTTTTGCAGATACTCCGCGTCGAAGGCGACTTTGTCAGGAATTGGCAACTCATCGCGACCGTTGACCTGCGCCCATCCGGTGAGACCTGGCACGAGTTTATCGACGCCCAGCTTCGTGCGGAGTTCGATGAGATCATCCTGGTTGAACAGTGCCGGGCGAGGTCCCACAAAGCTCATGTCACCTGTGAGGATGCTCCATAGCTGGGGAAGCTCGTCAAGGCTGCTTTTGCGCAGAAACGGGCCTATGGGCGTCAAATGAGCGGAGGGATTCGCAAGCAGATGCGTGGCGACCGCGGGCGTTCCCACCCGCATGCTGCGGAACTTTGGCATACGGAAGATACGATTGTGGCGGCCCACCCGGTCGGACCAATACAGCGCTGGCCCGGGGGAGGTTGTCAGCACGAGCAGGGCAACTATGGCCAGAGGGACGGCAAGCACGAGCGTGCACGCAATGGCCAACACCAAGTCGAACAGGCGCTTCAAAACCTCAACCTCATATTTTGTCCCGGTATTTTGATTACGAAAATTCATTGTCGAGCGCATGCCGCGATGGTTTTATCGCATCAATTGGCAGGCGGGACAAAAGCACCGGGGTGAGCAGTTTCTCATCCCCCATTCCGGCTGGCGCTGATTTTAGCGCTTGCGCGCATCGCGGAAATGAGCCCCGTTACCGGGTTGACCGGATTTGCGCCGGTGGCGGCACCACTCGTGGTTCCGGGCGGATAGGGGCATTTCTGAACTATTATTCATCTTTAAGCTGTGTCCCACGCCCCCATGCATCACTATCCTGTAATTGCTGACCGGAAGATCCGGCTCGCCGTCGTTGGTTGCGGCCGAATCTCCAGCAACCATTTCGACGCTATCAAGATACATTCCGAGCGCGTCGAACTCGTGGATATTTGCGATACCAACCCCGAAGCCCTCGATAGGGCGGTGGCACGAACGGGAGCCAGAGGCCACCGAAGCCTGACCGCCCTTCTGGAGCAAACCACGGCGGACATGGTGGTTCTTGCGACTCCCAGCGGACTCCACCCCGAGCAGACCATCCAGGTCGCCCGGTCCGGCCGCCATGTGATGACCGAAAAGCCCATGGCAACGCGCTGGCACGACGGCCTGCACATGGTCAAGGCCTGCGACGAGGCCAATGTACGGCTTTTTGTGGTCAAGCAGAACCGGCTCAATGCCACGCTGCAACTGCTCAAGCGCGCCGTCGAGCAAAAGCGCTTCGGCCGTATTTACATGGTGAATATCAACGTATTCTGGACGCGTCCCCAGGAGTATTACGACAGCGCGGCATGGCGCGGTACCTGGGAGTATGACGGCGGTGCATTCATGAACCAGGCCAGCCACTATGTTGACCTGCTGGACTGGCTGATCGGCCCTATCGAGAGCGTCCAGGCCTATACCGCGACCCTGGAGCGCAATATCCAGGTGGAAGACTCGGGGGTGCTCAATGTGCGCTGGCGTTCGGGCGCCCTGGGTTCGATGAACGTCACCATGCTGACCTACCCGAAGAATCTGGAGGGCAGCATCACCATACTCGGCGAAAAGGGCACTGTCCGCGTGGGAGGGGTCGCGGTCAACGAAATCCAGCAGTGGCAGTTTGCCGAACCCCACGAGGACGACGAAAAAGTCAAGGCCGCAAGCTATGAGACGACCTCGGTTTACGGTTTCGGCCATCCCCTTTATTACAACAACGTCATCAATACGCTCCGCGGCGAGGCCGAGCCCCAAACCGACGGGCGCGAGGGCCTGAAAGCGCTCGAAGTCCTGATCGCCGTCTACCTGTCGGCCCGCGACGGCAAGCGCGTGCCGCTGCCGCTGGACTATTGACCGCCGCTGACATGGCCGCAACCGTTCATCCCAGCGCAATTGTCGACGCGGGCGCGCGGATAGGCGAGGGCAGCCGGGTCTGGCATTGGGTTCATATTTGCGGCGGTGCCCGGATTGGTACCGGCTGCTCGCTAGGCCAGAACGTATTTGTCGGCGACCGTGTACGGATTGGCAACAACGTCAAGATCCAGAATAACGTGTCGGTCTACGACGGCGTTGAGATCGAAGACGATGTGTTTTGCGGTCCGAGCATGGTTTTCACCAACGTCTACAACCCGAGATCGGCTGTCAGTCGCAAAGATCAATACCGCAATACGCTGGTGCGACGTGGGGCCACGCTTGGGGCAAATTGCACCATTGTTTGCGGCACGGTCGTGGGCGAGTACGCATTTGTCGCGGCGGGCGCGGTCGTTAACCGCGATGTGAAAGCCTTTGCGCTGATGGCCGGCGTGCCGGCGCGCCAGATCGGCTGGATGAGCCGTTTTGGCGAACGCCTTGATCTGCCGCTCGCCGGCAACGCCACTGCAACCTGCCCGCACACGGGCGACCTTTACCGACTTACCGATGGCCAATGCACATGTCTGACCCCATGATCCCCTTTGTCGATCTAAAAACCCAATACCAGGCACTCAAGCCGCAAATCCTCAAGCGCATCGACGACGTGCTGGAGCACGGGCAATACATCATGGGGCCCGAGGTTCGCCAGCTGGAAGAGCGCCTTGAAGCCTACTCCGGCGCCCGGCACTGCATCAGTTGCGCCAGTGGCACCGAAGCCTTGCTGATGAGCCTGATGGCTC
Source organism: Polaromonas sp. CT11-55 (assembly GCF_047303325.1). Classification (NCBI taxonomy): domain Bacteria; kingdom Pseudomonadati; phylum Pseudomonadota; class Betaproteobacteria; order Burkholderiales; family Comamonadaceae; genus Polaromonas; species Polaromonas sp. CT11-55. Next base: position 18,754 of record NZ_JBKBEX010000013.1, read on the forward strand.
TGGGTGTGGGCCCGGGGGATGAAGTGATCACGACCCCGTTCACGTTTGCGGCGACCGCCGAAATGATCGTCCTGATTGGCGCCAAGCCGGTTTTTGTCGATATTGAGCCCGACACCTGCAATATTGATGTCGCCCAGATCGAGGCCAAAATCACGTCCCGCACGCGTGCGATCATGCCGGTCAGCCTCTATGGCCAGGTGGCCGATATGGACGAAATCAATGCGATCGCAGCCCGTTATGGGAATATTCCCGTGATCGAGGATGCCGCCCAGAGTTTTGGGGCCGACTACAAGGGGCGAAAGAGCTGCAATCTGAGTACCTTCGGGTGCACCAGTTTTTTCCCCAGCAAGCCGCTTGGCTGCTATGGCGATGGAGGGGCGATTTTCACCAATGACGACGCCTTGGCGCAGGTGTGCCGCGAAATCCGGGTTCACGGGCAAAGCCGCCGCTATGTTCACACCCGGGTTGGCCTTGGCGGCCGGATGGACACCCTGCAATGCGCGATAGTGCTCGCCAAACTGGAACGTTTTGAGTGGGAAATCGGCCGGCGCCTTGAGATTGGGGCGCTTTACAACGCTACACTTGAAAGCTTTGGCATACCTTTCGTCCGCCAGCGGCTGGATCGAAACAGCGTGTTCGCCCAATACACCGTATTCGTCGACGACCGGGAGGCGGTGCAGGGGAGGCTGAAGTCCGAGGGGATTCCCTCGGCTGTGCACTACCCGATACCGCTCAACTTGCAGCCGGCCTATGCGCATCTGTGTCGTCCGGACGGCATGCCCAACGCGACTGAAGCCGCCAAGCGAGTGATGAGTCTGCCCATGCACGCGGATCTGCCGGCTGAGGAAGTCGGGCGCATTGCTTCCGCACTGAGCCGGGCAATCGCCGGCTGAAAGCGGGGCGGCGCGGGCGGTCTCCGCCGATCTGCAGGTACCGATGGGCTGTGACGGTGTAATTCTGTGGCAATGATTTTGAAGTGAGGTAACTGGATGGAGCTCAAAGGGAAAAAACTGGTTCTTGTGGGTGGCGCTGGCCTGATCGGCTCGCACACCGTGGACCACTTGATCAAGGAAGACGTCAGGGAAATTGTCATTTATGACAACTTCGTGCGAGGCCGGGTAGAAAACCTCCACCAGGCGCTGAAAGACCCACGCGTCAGGATATTCGATGCCGGCGGCGACGTGCTCCAGACGGACATCCTGGAAGCCGCCCTTGAGGGGGCCGACGGTGTGTTCCATCTTGCCGCGCTGTGGCTCCTGCAATGCCATGAGTACCCCAGAAGCGCCTTTGACGTTAACGTGCGCGGCACCTTCAATGTGATGGAAGCCTGCGTCAAGAAGGGCGTCAAGCGGCTCGTTTACTCCTCTTCAGCTTCGGTTTACGGCGATGCCGTTGAAGAACCGATGACGGAAGACCATCCGTTCAACAACCAGAACTTTTACGGCGCCACGAAAATCTGCGGCGAGGCGATGCTCCGCTCGTTTCATCACCGCTACGGCCTGAACTATGTCGGGCTGCGTTACATGAATGTTTACGGTCCGCGCCAGGACTATCACGGCGCCTACATTGCGGTCATCATGAAAATGCTGGACGCCATTGACCGCGGCGAGAGTCCCACCATCATGGGCGACGGGTCTGAAGCTTTTGACTTTGTGGCGGTGGAGGACTGCGGCCTCGCCAATGTATGCGCCATGAAGGCCGACACCAAGGATCGCTTCTACAACGTCGGTACCGGCAAGCGTACGTCGCTCAAGCAATTGGCCGAGATGCTGCTGGTGTTGACCGATTGCAAGAAGCCGATCAACTACGCGCCGCGGAGCCAGGCTACGCTGGTCAGAAACCGCATTGGCTCCGCCAAGCGCGCGCGCGATGAAATCGGCTTCGCCGCCGATATCGACCTGATGGACGGCTTGAAGCGTCTGATTGAATGGCGTGCTGGCCACAAGGCTGAAGTTGAGGACCGCCGCCGGTCGGTCGGGTTGCCGGTCTGATGGACACGCTGATGGACACGCAAATGAAACGATCAATCCAGATTTCACTGCCCTCGACCGGCGAAGAAGAGTGGCAGGCTTGCCGCGAACCGCTGATGAGCGGCTGGTTGACGCAAGGCCCTAAGGTCGCGGCCTTTGAAAAGGCTTTTGCCGAGCACCATCGCGTGAAGCACGCGCTTGCGACGAGCAATTGCACGACCGGCTTGCACCTGATCCTGGCCGCCATGGGCATCGGCCCAGGCGACGAGGTCATCGTCCCCGCGTTCACCTGGGTTGCCACCGCCAATGTGGTGCTTTACTGCGGAGCAACACCGGTGTTCGCTGATGTGGATCGTGCGACCAACAACATCGATCCGGCAGATCTTGCACGCAGGGTCACGCCCAGAACGCGAGCTGTAATCGTGGTCCATTTGTTCGGCCTGTGTGCCGATATGGATGCGATTCGCGCCGTGCTTCCATCTCACGTCAAGATCGTCGAAGATGCGGCCTGTGCTGCAGGCGCCAGCTACAAAGGGGCATTGGCAGGCGGACTGGGGGATGCGGCCGCTTTTTCATTCCACCCGCGCAAGTCGATCACCACCGGTGAAGGCGGAATGGTCACGACCAACGATGATGAAATCGCCGAGACGGCCAACATGTTGCGCAACCATGGTGCATCTGTTTCCGAAGAACAGCGCCACAAAGGGCCGCGGCCCTATCTCCTGCCGGAATTCAACCTTCTTGGTTTCAATTACCGAATGACGGATTTGCAGGGCGCGGTTGGGCTTGTGCAGATGGGCAAGCTTGAAAAATTCATCGCGGAGCGCCAGCAATGGGCCGATTACTTCCGGCGTGAATTGGCCGGAATCGATTGGCTGCGGATGCCGTCACAACCGGTGGGTGGGCAGCATGCGTGGCAGGCTTTTGTGACGTATGTCGACCCGGCGAAGGCGCCCATGCCGCGCAACGACATCATGGAGCGTTTGCAGGCGTCAGGGATCGCCACCCGTCCGGGGACGCACGCCGTTCACATGCTGGGCTATTACAAGGAAAAGTTCGGATTGGCCGCGACCGACTACCCGGGCGCGCAAGATTGCGACACGCACACCATGGCCATCCCCTTACACAACCGCATGAATGAAGAAGATTACGCACATGTCGTCAATTGCCTCAAACAAATCGCCGGCTGATTTGCAAGCCATGCCGCACTGGATGCAGCAAGTGCTGGGAGTGGCATCCCTGGCGGAAGGGCAATCGTTTGATCTGGGCGGCCAGGCCTTCGTGGTGAAAGACGACATCCCGCGCAGCAAGAAGCTCGTTTCCCAAGCCCAGGCACAAACCAGCGACACCTTCGGTTTCAAGTGGAAGAAGGTTGATACCTTCGATTCCCCGGCTTCGCTGGCGCGCATGCGTGAATGGCTCATAGAGCGTTACGGCGATCTTTCGAAGGCTTCGTGGCTGGGCGAGCACGGTGAGTCGCCGCTTCTGATCGATGCCGGTTGCGGTGCCGGCATGTCCGGCCTTGAATTGCTGGGCCCATTGGTTCCGCGTCTGCGCTATCTGGGCGTTGACGTGTCCGAGGCCGTCGATGTTGCGCGGACCAGATTTCAGGAGCGCGGCTTGCAAGCCGGGTTTTTGCAGGCCGATATCAGCGAGCTGCCCTTGCCCAAGGAATCGGTGGACCTGATCTTTTCCGAAGGGGTCTTGCACCACACCAACTCCACCGAAGGCGCCTTGAAGTCATTGGCGAGCCTTCTCAAGCCCGGCGGTCGATTTCTTTTCTACGTGTACAAGAAAAAGGGACCGTTGCGCGAATTCACCGATGACTATGTCCGCGACAAGCTTCAGCCGGTCTCTCCCGAGCAGGCCTGGAAGCTCATGGAGCCGTTGACGCAGCTCGGCATTTCGCTGGGAGAGCTCAATGCCGAAATCGACATTCCCCAGGCGATTGACCTGCTTGGCATCCCGGCCGGGCGTATCAACGTGCAGCGCCTGTTTTACTGGCATGTGGCGAAGACCTTTTACCGCCCGGATCTGACGTTTGACGAGATGAACCACATCAACTTCGACTGGTATGCGCCCGCAAATGCACAGCGACAGTCTATTGAGCAGGTGCGCGCCTGGTGCGCGGATGCCCAGCTGGAGATCGAGCGTGAAGTCATAGAGGATGCGGGAATAACCATCATCGCGCGTAAAGAAACTCGAGGTTGACAATTAATGTGCGGCATCGCTGGGTACCTGCAATTTGACGGCGACGGCGCTTCGCCCGTGTTGCTGCGACGCATGGGTGACGCAATAGCCCATCGTGGCCCGGACGGTGAAGGTGTTTTCGTTGATGGTCCGTTAGGACTTGCCCACCGCAGGCTGGCCATCATTGACACGTCGCCAGCCGGGCATCAGCCCATGGCAACGGAAGATGGCCGGTACATCATCTCCTACAACGGCGAGGTGTTCAATTTTCAGGAACTGCGAATTGAACTGGAAGCGCTCGGGTGGGGTTTTCGCTCCCGCACCGACACTGAAGTAGTCCTCAAGTCTTTCGCCCAATGGGGCACCGGTTGCTTCAAGCGCTTCAACGGCCAATTTGCCGTTGCCGTTTGGGATCGTGCCGAACGCACACTCGTTCTTGGGCGCGACAGGTACGGCATCAAACCTCTCTACATCAGGCGGAGTGGAAAAAGCTTTGTCTTTGGCTCCGAAATAAAGGCGATTCTTCGCCATCCCGAGGCCGGGGCGGTGCTGGACAAAGAGGGCTTGTTTGAATACTTTGCTTTCCAGAATTTCTTTACCGAGCGCACGCTTTTCAAGGGCGTCAGCATCTTGCCTGCAGGTTCCTGGATATCTGTCGCGGAAAACGGCGCCACGGCCGGCGATCAATATTGGGATTTTCATTTCACCGAGCCAGAAAGTGGCACGGCCATCAGCGACGCGGAGTACAAGGAGGAGCTTGACCGGCTGCTGCGCCAGGCGGTCAAGCGGCAACTTGTCGCCGATGTGGAGCTTGGAACCTATTTGAGCGGTGGCATGGATTCGGGCACGATCACGGCAATCGCGGCAAGCGAGCTGCCCAACATGAGGACGTTCACTTGCGGCTTTGATTTGCGCTCGGCGTCCGGCATGGAGCTGGGAATGGACGAGCGGGAAAAAGCCGAGCACATGTCCTACCTGTACGGTACCGAACACTATCAGATGGTACTGAAGGCGGGTGACATGGAGCGAGTGCTGCCGACGCTGGCTCTGCATCTCGAGGAGCCGCGGGTCGGCCAGAGCTATCCCAATTATTACGTCGCGCAACTGGCGAGCAAGTTCTGCAAGGTCGTGCTGGCCGGAGACGGCGGTGACGAATTGTTCGCGGGGTATCCGTGGCGCTACTACCGGGCGGTGGTCAACGACGATTTTGAGCACTACACCGACAAGTACTTCCAGCACTGGCAACGCCTGTTGCCCGCCGACCGCGTTTCTCAGATTTTCGCGCCGATCTGGTCAGACGTTTCACATGTCTCGACGCGGGACATCTTCCGCGGCGTCTTCCGCGAACACGCCCATCACCTGACGCGGCCCGAAGATTACATCAACCATTCGCTCTACTTCGAGGCGAAGACCTTTCTTCATGGCCTGCTGACGGTCGATGACAAGATCAGCATGGCGCACGGGCTGGAAGCGCGGGTTCCTTTTCTCGACAACGACCTTGTTGACTTTGCCATGAAGGTGCCTGTCCGGTTGAAGCTGGGCAATCTAGGCGACGTGGTGCGGCTGGACGAAAACGAGCCCGGTCCCAAAACCGCCAAATACTTCCAGCAAACCCGTGATGGCAAGCTGCTGCTGCGGCGGGTCATGGAAAAATACGTCCCGGCCGACATCGCCGACGGCGTGAAAAAAGGATTCTCAGCCCCCGACGCAAGCTGGTTCCGCGGTGACAGCATCGATTACGTGCGGCGCAGCTTGATGGGCCGCGACGCGCAAATTTTTGAATTTCTTGATCGGAGCGCCATTCAGGAACTGGTGGGCGACCATCTGGACGGGCGTGAAAACCGCCGCCTGCTGATATGGTCGCTGCTGAACCTTGAACAGTGGTTGAAGCATCTGGAGGCAGGAAATTGGACCAATCCATGACTCCGGAGCGGTTTGCGGAACTGCTGGCCGCTTGCTACAAGGCGAACGAAGAAAGGCTTTCGCGGGACTACCAGCGTAGCCTGTCCTTCCAGGACGGGATGTTCGACCGGTGGGAGCGTGCGCGCAGGCTGGGGTTCGGCGAACGGACCAGCATTTACAACAGTGCGGCGGTTTTTGGTGATGTTCGGATCGGCACCGACAGCTGGATAGGCCCCAATACCCTGCTGGATGGCAGCGGCGGCGGGTTGAGCATTGGATCGTTTTGTTCGATATCCAGTGGGGTACACATCTACACGCACGACACCGTTTTGTGGGCGCTGTCGGGTGGAGCGCTGGGCCGCGCCGAAGGTCCTGTCTCGATCGGGGATTGCGTGTATGTCGGCAGCCAGAGCATCATCGCCGCGGGCGTAAAAATAGGCAGCCGCTGCGTGATTGGTGCGAACAGTTTTGTCAATGATGACGTCGCGGACGGCACTGTCGTCGGCGGCTCACCCGCACGCAAGCTCGGCACGGTGGTCGGCGAGTCCGCGGCGGTGCGCATTGTTTTTGACTCGGCAAAATGAATAGATGTTTGGCATGAGTGACGATTTCACCACCACGCGTTATGGCGAAATTCTCGCGGCCGCAAAACTGAAATACCGTTTTGCGACCTTCGCCGATTGCGGCGGGGAAGGCTGCGTTGCCTTGTGGCGGCATGACATCGATTTTTCGCCTCACCGGGCGCTCGCGTTGGCCAGGATGGAGGCTGATGCGGGAGTGGTCGCTACCTACTTCGTCCAACCCTCTGCGCGCTTCTACAACGTTTTCGAACCGGAGATCGCCGCAATTATTCGCGAGATCGGGAGGCTGGGGCACGATATCGGCCTTCACTTTGAAACTGAAACCGTCGGTCATAGCCAGGAGCTTGACCATGAGCGCCGTTTGGTCTTTCAGGCCGGCGTGCTGGAACACCTGGCCGAAAAACCGGTCACTGCGTTCTCTCTGCACAACCCGACCACCATGGTCGGCATTTCCTTTGATGAACTTCAGCACGGCGGGCTGGTCAACGCCAGCCATCCGAAGTGGCGGGAAGAGTTTTCCTATTGCTCCGACAGCAACGGAATCTGGCGTTTTCGATCGCTGGATGCCATGGTGGCGGATTCGCAAATCACACGGCTCTACGCGCTGACGCATCCGGAGTGGTGGCAGGCGGAGCCAATGCCCCCGAGACAGCGCCTCCAGCGCTGCATTGACGGGCGAAAAGCGTGGTTGGAGAATTACTATGACGCTTTGTTGGCCACTAATGAACGCCCAAATATCGGGCGCAAGGAGCTGTGATGTCGGATGCCAAGGCTGAAATGGCAGCGATGCTGGAGGCTTTTCGGGCGGAGGTGCCGAGTCACTACTCCATTTGCTCGTTGCAAGCGCCCAAGAATGATTGCGTCACATTTCTTCGGAGTGAGAAATATATCGATCACCTTCACGCCATGGTCAATCAGGGTGTGGCAAACGTGACGGTGATTGTCCCGCCCAACCTGGTGCTTCCTGCGGTTAGCGGCGTGACGTACTACCGGACCGAACATGTGGATTTGCTTTTTACGCTGTTCAATAACCATGCCCGAAAAGGCTATGACCCCAGGCCGTTTGATCGCATCAGTTCTTCAGTGATTCTGGACCAGGGGGCAGTGATTGGTGCGGAAGGGGCCAGTATCGCGAAATACAAAGACGAACGCGTACTGTTTCGCCATTACGGTCGCGTTGTGCTGGAGGATAACGTCTATGTCGGTGCCAATGCCGTCATTCAGCGCGGGCGAATCGACGATACCGTGGTTGGCAAGGGTACGATGATCAGTTCTTTGTGTGTCGTCGGCGCCAACACTGTCATTGGGCAGAACTGCACGTTGACGATTCAGTCCGGAATTTCAGGTTCGGCCCGTATTGGCAACCGGGTCTGGCTTGGGATTGGGGCCAAGGTCCGCGATTACGTGAGCATCTGTGATGACGCCTTTGTGGGCATGGGCGCTGTTGTCACCAAGGATATTACGGAACCCGGCATTTATGCGGGGAATCCGTGCCGCTTTTTGCGCCCCCTTGAGAAGTAACCCGACGGAACTGACATGTACGACTATCGAACAATCTTTCCCCGTATGCCGCACCAGGTCACGATTGGTGATGTGACCATACGTGATGGATTTCAGAGTCAGGAGAAGCGGGTCTCGACAGAGGCCAAGATTTTCTATCTGTCAGAACTGGTCTTTGCCGGTTGCAAACACATTGAAGTCACCAATCTCGGCAATCCCCACCTGATGCCTCAGTTTGATGATGCCGAGGCGGTTATGAGCTACGCCCGCAGCGATCTCTTCAAGGATCGTTGCCAGCGCAGGGGGATCAAGTACGACGAGATCTGCTTTACCGCGGTGACGATTCGCGAATCGGCGGTAGACCAGGCCATCGAGCTTTGTGAAAAGGGCATCGGGCCGGATCGCCTTCTCATGATGATCTCGACAGAGGAAGAACATCACTTCGTAAACTCCGGGACAACCATCAAGGAATATTGGAAAGAGGCGGAGCGAAGCATCAAGAAGTGCAATGACGCCGGGATGGTCATGTGCGGCACGGTGAGCACGATATGGGGTAGCCCCGTCGGCGGCCCGACAGACATGAAGGACGCGGTAGAGTTTACGAAGCATTGGCTTGATATCGGCGCCCATGATATCGAGCACAGTGACCATGATGGAAGCGGTACCGCACCGGAAATATTCCGATATTTCTCCCAGGTGCTGGATGCTTTTCCCGATCCAAAACTCCACATAGCGCATTTCCATGAAACAAAGCGGATTGGATCCGCGTCAGTTCTTGCCGCGCTGCAAGCCGGTATTCATCGTTTTGAGGCTTCTCTTGGTGGAATTGCGGGGCAGCCGGCCAACTTCTTCGAAGATCGCCCTGTACCAGGAACAGGCAAGTACTATCACGTGAGTCCCGGAATTGTTCCGCTGGAAGATTTGCTCGTGCAGGTCGATGAAATGGGCATCAAGCACGGCTTTGACATTGACAGGATACTTTGGCTCGGGCAACAGATGGAGAGAACGCTGGGACGCCGCTTGAGGTCGGATGCAATACGGAACGGACGCACCCTCAAGGAGGGCGATATGAGCCTGGCGCGCCCCGGGCTTCAAGAGCGGAAACGCAAATTGGGCGAAGTGTAGCGACCAATGGCACGTGCGCTTTACGTCGATATCGACCTTATCCACCTCAATCCAACAGCAACCTATTTCCCGCAGTTGATTGAGGCCGCTGTCCCGGACGTCAGTTTTTACGGTCCTGGGTTCAGCTCGCCCGACCTTTTGGCGAAAGGCCTGTTGAGCTGGATCCGCGAGACGGGTCCGTATGAAGTGATCTTCATTGGTCCGAACTCACCTATATTGGTAGAGAACCTTGATGATGAGGTGATTCGCAGCACATTGGCGTATATGCGCGATTACACAGCGCACGGCCATCAGGACTCGCAAATTGTTGCTTTTTTCAAGGACCTGTTTGCCGTATTGCCTGAGGTCGACATCAAGCATCGCATCGCCACCTCGTTGAATTTCGATTATTACGGAGCGACCGATGTGCAGGTTCAGCGCCTGCAGGATTGGAACTTGACCCTGATCGGGCCCAATGAGCAATTTGTGCGGCCCCTTGCCGAGCTTCCTGATTTTGTCTCGCAGGAAAAACACTTTCAGCGGAAAAAAGCCCGCCTGTCGGACTGCTGGTTTGATTTTCTCCATGCCCACCCCGAGCGCGTCGTCACGGCGCTGCATTATGTTTTGCCTTCGGAGTTCTCCCACACGCCGATTCATTTAAGACGGCCCGTGGTGGCTGTGCCAGGGGTTGAATATCATTTGCGAAAAGAAGCGAATGTGGCCCTTCGCCGGGCGGGTATTCGTATCGCATCCAAATGGTATTTCCATCTGTTTCGGGCGGCAAACCGGCTTGGAGTGCCGGTCTATGGGCATCCTTTGGGGTTGCACATGTATAACCATTGCTTCCAGCGCACGCTCAAGACGTCGCGCTATGTCTACACCGCTCGCGGTGGGTTTGGACTCCCTATCCGAAAGTTTTTTGAGATCCCGGCGGCGGGTGCCTTGATGTTGTGCAGCCCTTGCACGGGCTACCAGGAACTCGGTTTTACGGATGGCGTTCATTATCATTCCGTCGAGCCTGATGCCCTGCCCGGGGTGTTGCAAGAGCTCAGCAGAACAGGTGCCGGGCATGATGTCGCTGTGGCTGGGCGTAAGGTCGCCGCAAACAATCATTCCCTCCAGGCTCGCGCCCAGCAGATCGCCCTCTGCCTGCAAGCCTTGACGAACGGGACGTATCGAGGCGCGCGCTGGCGCCAGGGCCAATTTTTCATCGAGGAACGATAGTGTGTGGAGTGATTGCCGCCTGGGATCCGGCCGGTCTGGCCGAGGCGCCGTTGACGGCGGCGCTGGGCGACCTGCACCATCGCGGCCCTGAAGCGCAGGCTGCACTGTGGCGCGACGACCGTCGCGTGCACCTGGCGCACGCCAGACTGAAGATCATCGACACCTCGGACAGCGCCAACCAGCCCTTTGTCTCGGCATGCGGGCGTTGGGCCCTGGTCTACAACGGTGAAATCTATAACTACCGTGAGTTGCGCGAGGAGATAGGTGATCGCTGGTCATGGCGAACTCGCAGCGATACGGAGGTGTTGCTGGCGGCATGGAGCTTGTGGGGCAGCGCCTGCCTGGACAAGCTGGTGGGCATGTTTGTGTTCGCGATGCACGACGCGCAGTTGCACACGCTGACCGTGGTGCGGGACCGCTTCGGGATCAAGCCGATTTATCGCGTCAAAAATGGATCGGCGCGCGTATTCGCGAGCGAAATACCACCGCTCTTGCGCTTTCTGCCGCGGGTCGAGGCCGACAAATCGACCATTCTGGCTTATCTCGAATCCGGCCTGTACGACCAAGGGCCGCAAACCTTCTTTTCCGGCATCGAGGCGCTTGAAGCCGGGACGCTGACGGAGATTGACCTGCGCACAGGTGGGGAACAGTGCCGGCGCTGGTATCGCCTTGCCGACCATGTCCCCGATCTTTCCGGCGCATCGGAAGGCGAGTTGCTGGAGCAGACGGAGCGGCTGGTCATGCAGGCGGTGCGCTCGCACCTGGTGGCGGATGTGGCTGTAGGGCTCAACGTATCCGGTGGCGTCGATTCCTCCATGCTGGTTCGGGCCACCTTGGCCGAACTGGGGCATGCGCACCTGTTCACCCAGGACTACGAGGGGTATAGCGAGCTCCCGTGGGTTCGCGAGATCGCACAGGGCGGAACCCTTCATGTTGCCAATCTTGACCTGGCCCAAATCGATGGCTATCTGCCGTCAACGGTACGCTCGCAAGCTGAGCCATTCGGCGGGGTGACGGTTTGCGGGTACAACGCCCTGTATCAATTGGCGCGCCAGCAGGACGTGACCGTTCTGCTGGATGGCAATGGCGTTGATGAAGTCTTTTTGGGCTACAAGCGATATCACCAGCTTTATGTGGCCGGCGCCCCGGGTGACGCGCAGCGTGAACGGGCGGCGCGTGATTTTGAGACGTTCTGGGGTGAGGCCCCCAGGACTGTTCGGGATGGGGCTTCGATTGACGGCACGGATGGACTGTGCCCGCAGGCGATTGCCGCGCAGCTGCGCGCGTGCGATGCCTATCCCAAGCCGGCCAATGCGGATTTCTCCAGCCCGGTTCGCCGGGCGGCGGCCGACGACCTGCTCCGCACCAAGATTCCTCGTGGCTTGCGTTTTAACGACCGGGTCTCGATGGCCCATTCCCGCGAGTTGCGCGTTCCGTTTCTGGACCATCGACTGGTCGAATTCGGCTTTGGTATTCCAGAAAACTTTCTGTTCGGCGCCCAGGGGAGCAAACTCCTGTTCCGCAAACTGCTTGCAAAGCGGGTTCCGGCATCGGTCGCATTTGCCGCCAAGCGGTCCGTGCAATCACCGCAAAGGGAATGGCTGGCCGAGGGGTGGCGAGGCCTGGTGGAGAATATTCTGGCGTCTGAAAGCTTCCGCTCTCGAGGCTGGGTGGATGCCGACAAGGCTCGTGACCTCTATCGGGCCTATCTTTCGGGCAAAAAGGAAAACTCCTTTTTTATATGGCAATGGCTCAATCTTGAGCTGTGGGCGCGTACGTTTCTGGATGGGCAGAACGCGCGTTGAATATTTTGAAAACTGACTGGCATGAACGATCAAAGCGCGCCTTTTGAAGCGAAAAAGGTCTATCAATGAAGACTGCATTTTTGTCCGCACTCGGGATGATGGGACGACGTCACCTCAAGGGGCTGGTCCGCGCGGGTTTTTCCGTAACGGCCTACGACGTGAACGACGGCCTGGAAGAGACGGTTCGCAAAGAGCTCCTTGCGGCGGGCCTTTCGGCAGACCAGGTGAGGTTTCCACGGGAAATCCCGTCCGGCGAATTTGACGTAGCCGTATTCGCGGAGACCACCATGAGCCGGTTGGCGAATTTCCGGCAATTTTTAAGCCGTGGAAAAGCCGCCCGCATTTTGGTGGAAAAGCCCATGTCGGCTGATCCCGAAGAGGTTCGGGCCTTCAAGGTCATCGCGCAAGAACATGGGGTGGCCGGCAACACTCAGGTCAATTTTGTCAGGCGGCACTGGCCGCATCTGCATAAGCTTGCCGAGCGCTGCTCACTGGAAGAAAAATTCACCGTCACGCTGAACGGTGGTGCGGTGGGTCTGGGCTGCATGGGTATTCATTACCTTGATACTTTTCTCGCGCTGTCCGGAGATGAGATGCCTGAGGTCAGCTGGTCCGAGCTCTCAAAGACGCTGGTCGCCAGCGGACGTGGCGCCAATTTCACCGATTTTGGCGGCGACTTTGTCTTGAGCGGCCGCAGGGCCCGCCTGTTGGCGAGCCTGGAGGCCGGCAGCAGCGCGAATGTCCTGATGAGTGTTCGCGGCGCGCATTTTCTGGCGCAGGTGGACTACACCGACATGCGCTGGAAGATCAGTTCGCGCAAACCGGGCAGCGTCCTGCCGAACTACCGCTATGGCGCCGACTATGAGGTGGTGGAGGAGGGGCCGGTCAGCGTTCCCGCAATGGATGCGATCACCCATGACTGGGCCTTAGGCCTGATTGAGTTGCCGGGCCTGGTGCAGGCCCTGAAGACGCACGATCTCCTTGACCGGATTTTGCAAGCCGGCGGCGCACGGCCACCGTATCAATACACATGAGGGCAGCGGGAATGGCGATTCATTGTCTGGTTATTGGCGTGGGCAAGATGGGGGCGGCCCACTTGCAGGCGCTCGCCGCGCTTTCGCCCGACTCGCTCACGGGCTGGGCGCCGGGTTCGCGGCCCCGTGCCGTCGAACGCGAGGTGGGGGGTGCCCCGGTCCGGCGTGACGAGCTGCAGGCCACCCTTGCCGCGGTGCGTCCTACGCATGTGATTGTTGCCTCGCCGGTCGAAACCCTGGCGCCTATCGCCATTGAGGTCATGAAAGCCGGCGTCAAGCACCTTTTGATAGAGAAGCCCGCGGCCATGGACCAGCGGGAATGCGCACAGCTGCTGTCTTGCGCCGCTGAAACGGGCGCTGAAATATACGTCGCGTACAACCGGCGGTTTTACGCCTCGGTGCGCGGTGCGCTGGCACATATGCGCGCCGCGGGCGAAAGCATTGAAAGCGTGCTATTTGAGTTCAACGAGGCCATGCCGGCGCAAGGGCCCAATGCCCCGCCCGAGGTCAGTGCCCGCTGGCTTCTGGCCAACAGCATGCATGTAATTGACACGGCGTTTCACCCCATCGGCCTGCCTGACATGCAGCACAGCCAGTTCCAGCGTTCCGGCGGGCTGCCATGGCACCCTGCGGGAAGCGTTTTTGTTGGGTCGGGCAACACCGTCACGGGCGTGCCGTTTGCGTTTCATGCCAATTGGGGTGCTCCCGGCCGCTGGGGTTTTGAATGGATGACGCCATCGACCCGCTATGTCTTCAGGCCGATGGAGAAGCTGTCGGTGATGCGTAAAGGGCGGTTTGACTTGGAGCCCATGGTGCTGGATGATGAGATGGACAGCCGCTTCAAGCCAGGGGTCTACCACCAGAACCGGGCGTTTTTGGCGGGTGATCGTGCGGCGGGTCTTGTCACTTTGGACGAGGCCGCGGCCCTCATACCTTTGGCTCAAAAAATCGCCGGCTATCCGGAGTCCTGACGCAATGAGCGCAACAGCATCTATTCCAGCGCGGCCGACAGGCCGCCTTCTGGCGCGCGCGCGGCGAGCTGTTTTTGACTTGGGAGCGACCTGATGCGCATACTGGGAATCGTGCCCGCCCGCGGGGGCTCCAAGGGAATTCCCCGCAAAAACCTGGCCGATGTGTGCGGCAAGCCCCTGATCGCCTATTCCATCGAAACCGGGCGGCAGCTTCTTGCCAGCGGTACTTTGGCAAGATGCATCGTCTCGACGGATGACCAGGAAATCGCCGACCGCGCCCGTGCGCTTGGGGCGGACGTGCCTTTCATGCGGCCCGCTGCCGCCGCCACCGACACGGCCAAGGCGCTGGCTTACGTGTTGCATGCGCTCGAAACGCTTGAACCGCAGGATGGCGCCTATGACGCGGTCATGCTGCTCCAGCCCACCAGCCCCATCCGCGACGCCGCGATCATTGCCGCCGCCGTTGCGCGCATGGAGTCCGGTAACTCGGACTCCCTGATTTCCTGTTATCGGGAGGAGTACATCAACGAACTGGTGATGTACGACCCGCAGCCCGATGGCACGCTGCTTCCGCGCAACCCCCTGCACAACAAGGGAGTACGGCGGCAAGAGCATGGTCCGGCCATGGTTCGCAACGGTGCGTTGTATGTCACCCGGACGCCCTACCTCAAGGCGACCGGTTCGCTGGTCTGTGATCGCCCGGTCCTGCTCGAGATGAGCAAGCTGGACTCCATTGATGTCGATGCGCCGGATGATCTTATTTTGCTGCGGGCGGTCATGTGCAAGTAGGCCTGCTCGAACCCGACCGGTTTGATCCCGCTGCCATTGCCCAGCTGCGGGCAATGGGACATATCGTGGTTTCTTTTGACGGCCGCGATTTGCAGGAGTTTCTCAAGCCGGTGGAGGTTCTCTTTGTGCGGCTGGCCCACCAGATCGATGCCGCATTTTTGGCCCAGGCGCCCGCTTTGCGCTACCTGTGCAGTCCGACTACCGGGCACGCCCACATGGATGAGCATGAATTGGCCGCGCGCGGGATCCGGATTGTCAGCCTGAGAGGCGAGCAGTCATTCCTGGAGACCATACGCGCAACGCCGGAGCATACCTTTGGCTTGGTCCTGGCACTGTTGCGCCGCTACCGCGGCGCGTTTGCCCATGTGGACGGCGGCGGCTGGGACCGGGACCTGTTTCGCGGCGAAGAACTGTATGGCCAGAGCGTTGGCATCCTCGGCCTGGGTCGGGTCGGCTTTCGTGTCGCCAGCTATTGCGAGGCTTTCGGCGCGCAGATCAGCTATGTCGATACCAAAGAGGTCAAGGCCGCCCCAAGTTGGCAGCGCTTGCCCAGCGTGCGGCAACTGGTTGAAGCGAATCGGATCATCATCCTGTGCGCTTCGTACGCCAATGGGACGGCTCCTATCCTGGGAAGGGCTGAAATAGCCGCGATGCGCGGGCGCTACCTGGTCAACACAGCGCGTGGCGAACTGGTGGACGAGCAAGCCTTGCTGGAGGCCGTTGAGGCTGATGCGCTGGAAGGCGTTGCCACCGATGTATTGAGCCATGAGACCGGCGCGCATCAGCTCTCGCGGTGGAACGCCGCGGCTATCGGGCGAAATATTATTGTGACGCCTCATATAGGCGGCGCCACCTTTACGGCAATGGCCAGAACAGAAAATTTCATCGTGGGCAAGCTCGCACAGATTCTGGACGGTACGGAGAAACAACATGAAGCTGGCTGAATACGAGTCCCTTGGGCGTACCTTCATCATTGCGGAGATTGCCCAGGCACATGACGGAAGCCTGGGCATACTGCACTCGATGGTGGATGCTGCCGCGAGTGCCGGCGTGGATGCCGTCAAGTTCCAGGTGCATATCGCCGAGGCGGAGAGCAGCGCGCTCGAACCGTTTCGCGTACGCTTCTCCCCGGTGGACGCTACCCGCTTTGATTATTGGAAGCGCATGGAACTGTCGCTTGATCAGTGGGCCGACCTGAAGCGCCGCTGCGAGGCGGCGGGGGTGGAATTTTTAGCCACCCCGTTTTCCAATGCCGCGGTCGATCTGCTTGAAAGTATCGGGGTGCGGCGCTACAAGGTCGGCTCCGGGGATCTTGCCAATCCCGTGCTCCTGGAGCGGCTGGCGCGTACCGGCAAAGAGGTCATTTTGTCGACGGGCTTGGGCGCACTGGGGGAAATTGATGCGGCGGTGGCTTTTATGCGTGAGCGCAAAGTGCCCGTAGCCGTGTTGCAGTGCACCACGAAGTACCCGACGGCACCCGCCGATATAGGCTTGTCATGGCTTTCCCGCCTGCGTGAACGTTATGGCTGCCCGGTCGGCTTGTCGGACCATTCGGGAACCATCTATGCCCCGCTGGGGGCGGCCGCGCTTGGGGCCGTGGTACTGGAGAGCCACATCACGTTCGACAGGCGCATGTTTGGGCCCGATGCCAAGGCGTCGCTGACGGTTGACGAATTTGCGGAACTGGTCAAAGGCACGCGATTTCTGGAAGCGGCCCGCGGTAGCGGACCAGACAAGGTGATCGACGAAAGCAAGGGCGAGTTGCGCCGTATGTTCGGCAAGGCCCTGGCGGTCAACCGTGACATGCAAGCCGGGGAGGTCTTGCGCTTCGAGGATCTCGAAGGCAAAAAGCCGACGGATGGGGGCTTACCGGTCGCTAAAATGGCTGAAATCATCGGCGGCAGGCTTGCCAGGGCCAAAAAGCGCTGGGATTTCCTCACGCCGGATGACCTTGCCTAGGTTTGGCCGGGGCTGCCGCGGCGATCCGTTATTGCTGCGACCGGCGCCCAGAAGGCTCAAACGCCGCTTTTGCCGCGGATTTACAAAGAACGAGATACCCGATGAAGAAAATATGCGTGGTGGTAGCGAGCCGAGCCAATTATGGGCGGGTCAAATACCTCATGAAGGCCATACAGGCACACCCGGAGCTGGAACTGCAGCTTGTCGTGGGCGCCTCGACGCTTCTTGAGCGCTTCGGCAAAGCGATCAACGTCATCAAGAAAGACGGCTTTACGCCGGTGCGATCAATTCACTACGTCATTGAGGGTGAAACACTCGTTACCCAGGCCAAGTCGACTGGACTGGGCATTGTGGAGCTTTCCACCGCTTTTGAAGATCTTGCGCCGGACATGGTGGTCACGGTGGCTGACCGGTTTGAGACGATGGCCACGGCGATTGCCGCCACCTACCTGAACATCCCCCTGGTTCACCTGCAAGGCGGCGAAGTCAGCGGAAATATCGATGACCGGGTTCGCCACGCGATCACCAAGCTGGCCGATATTCACTTTGTGTCTTCCGAAGATTCGAAGACTCGCGTCATCGAGATGGGTGAAGACCCGCGCTACGTCTACAACTACGGATGCCCGGCCATGGATGTCCTCGTCCATGAGGATCTGTCCATCAACAATGAGGCCATGGTGCGCTACCTGGGAGTGGGCAAACCCACCGACTGGTCCAAACCCTATGTGCTGATGGTGCAGCATCCGGTCACGACCAGCTACGGGCATGGCTTTGAGCAGGTCAGCGAGACCCTTCATGCCTTGAAGGCGATTGGAGACATCCAGAAAGTTGTCATGTGGCCCAATGTCGATGCCGGAAGTGATGATGTTTCCAAGGGCATCCGCCATTTCCGCGAGCTGAACATGCAGGAGCCCATTTACTACTACAAGAATTTTTCCCCTGAAGACTATGCACGGGTGATCAACAACGCCGTCTGCTGCGTTGGAAACTCCTCATCCTTCATCCGGGAATGCTCGTTTCTCGGGGTTCCCGCGGTGATTGTCGGTGATCGCCAGCAGGGCCGGGAGCACGGCAACAACGCCGTGTTTGCCGGTTATGACGCCAAGGATATTGCCGAGAAAGTGCGCAATCAAATCGGGCATGGGCGCTATCCGGCGGACTCCCGCTATGGCAAGGGCGATGCGGGCGCGCGCATTGCGCAGGAGCTGGCCGCGCTTGACTACAGGCACAGTGCGTGAGCCGGCATGGCCTGCCTGGGGCGGCGGAGATGTCGGAGCGACCATGAAGATAGCGTTTATCGGGAATCAGGGCGGCAAGGCTGTTCTTGATTTCTATACCGCCATGGCGGGTGGGCTTCGCGATCAGCGCTTTGAGGCTGAATGCCTATTCGTACCCTGGCTCAATTCAGAGCGAAGCCTTCTTGTCGCTGAAGGATGGCCCGAGGCGTCCGTCTTCACCTTTGAAGACTGGGTGCGCCAGGGCCCGCGGCCCGGCGGCGAGGTGGACAGGTTGCGCGATGAGTATCGCGAGGTCAATTGGTCCGCGGTGCTTGCAAGCGAACGGGTGTTTACCGATTATTCTCTGTTGCTGGGGGGCGCGGGGCAGCGCGGTGAAACGCACGACTATGTGATGCGGCTCCTCGTCAATATGGTGACTTTTTTTGAGCACCTCATCAAGGTACAGGGCGCGCAAGCTGTGGTCTGCCAGACGGCGGACACGCTGTTCTCCCATGTGGTTTTCAAGGTGGCACAGCATCTCGGCGTCAAGGTCTTCGCCATTACGCCGGCCTGGCTGCTGGAGCGCGGGTCGGAAGGCGGTTACTTCTCGAACAACGAGTTCATGGAGTCGGAAAAGATGATTGCGGAATATCGCCGGACTCTGGAGCGGGACCTCTCCGAGGCCGAGGTCTCGCGGGTGAGCGCGTTCGCCGAATCCGTGAAGGCCTTCCAGAACAAGACCCCCTTCACTCAGAAGAACAGGGAGCGCAATGCCGGTTTCAGCGCACTGTCCCCGAACATGCGCGGCCTGTTCTCCTATCTCGCGAAGAATTCGCGGCGGGACCCGGACGTGGAGTACATCAAGATTGCCCCGGTGCAAAAGGCGAAGGCCAACCTGCTCCGTGTCTGCAGGAAATTTCTCGGGCGAAACATGTTCGGGCCGCGCGATGCGCAAGGCATACCTGCCCGAAGCATTTTTTTCGCGTTCCAATACCAACCGGAGCAGTCAACGCTCAGCCAAGGTATCTTTTATGCCAACCAGATCGCATTGGTCGAGAACATCTCCAAGTCCCTTCCCTTGGGCTATACGCTGATTGTGAAAGAGCATCCCTGGGGCCGCGGAGCCCGGCCCGTCTGGCAGTACCGGCACCTGTCCGGCCTGTACAACGTGCGCTTCTGCGACGCGCCATCAAAAGAGATCATCAGCCGCGTCGAGGCGGTCATCGCCATCAGCGGTACTGTCGGCTTCGAAGGGGTCGCGCTCGACAAGCCAACGGTCATTCTTGGGCGGTCGTTTTTTACCCACTGCGACCTTTTCTATCGAGTGGGTTCGGTGCAGGAGTTGCCCGCGGTTCTGCGGAAAATCCTCGTGGACCGTGACTTCGATAAAATTCCCGATCGCCAGGGTCATCTGAACCGCTTCCTGCTGTCCTACCTCAATTCGCTGGTGCCCCACTTTCCGATGGTTGAAAATGGCAAGCACTACGGAGCCGCCTTGGCCGCCCAGCTCGGCCTGCCCCTCAAAAAATGAATTCCACAAAATAGGAAAAAACCGATGAAAGCAGTCATTCTTGCGGGTGGACTGGGAACGCGCCTGAGCGAAGAAACCGTCCTGAAGCCAAAGCCCATGGTGGAGATCGGCGGGATGCCCATCCTCTGGCACATCATGAAGACCTACTCCACCTACGGCGTCAATGATTTCGTCGTCTGCCTGGGGTACAAGGGCTACCTGATCAAAGAGTATTTCGCGAACTACTTCCTGCATATGTCGGACGTCACGTTTGACATGGCCAACAACAAGATGGAAGTCCACCAGGCCAGCGCCGAGCCCTGGAAGGTGACGCTGGTCGACACCGGGCAAGACACCATGACCGGGGGCCGCATGAAGCGCGTCGCCGCCTATCTGGGAGATGAGGACTTTTGCTTCACGTACGGTGATGGTGTCGCCAATGTGGACATCGGCAAGCTCATCAAGTTTCACAAGTCGCAGGGAACGCTGGCGACGGTGACGTCGGTACAGCCGCCGGGCCGCTTCGGGGCGCTTGATATCGAGAACGGCAAGATCACCGGGTTCCAGGAAAAACCGCAAGGAGACGGTGCATCCATCAATGGCGGTTATTTTGTGCTGTCGCCCAAGGTGCTCGATTACATCGCCGACAGCACCACAACCTGGGAGCGGGAGCCGCTTGAGCGGCTTGCCAGGGAAGGGCAGCTGTCAGCCTACAAGCACGAAGGCTTCTGGCAGCCTATGGACACTCTGCGCGACAAGACGCTTCTTGAGGAGCTCTGGAGCAGCGGCTCCGCCCCCTGGAAGATCTGGAAATAGGCCGCGGCCGGCCAAGGATTCGCCATGACGATTCTCATCGACCCGAGTGCCCGCGTATCCCATCTTGCGGATATCGAAGACTCTGTTCGTGGGTCGTTGATAAGTGTGGGTGCGAATTCGATCCTGGACAGTTTTGTCAAGATCAAGCCCGCGGGCGGCACGGGCAACGTCGCCATTGGGCGCAACTCGGTTGTCAATTCGGGATGTGTCTTCTACAGCGGCAACGGTGTCAGCATCGGGGACTCCGTGGCGATCGCCGCCAACTGTGTGTTTGCCCCGGTCAACCATGAGTTCGGCAAGCGCGAGCTTCTTATCCGTGACCAGGGTTTTCGTGCGAGCAAGGGCGGCATCATTGTTGAGGATGATGTATGGATTGGCGCCGGCTGCGTGTTGCTGGACGGCGCCATCCTGCGCAGAGGGTGTGTCATCGGTGCCATGAGCCTGGTGCGCGGCGAGGTGGCCGCTTACAGCATTCAGGCAGGCAACCCCCTCAAACTCATCGGATGGCGGGAGTGAAGTTCACAGTCCTTGGCGGTGGGGGCTTTGTCGGGACTCACCTGGTAAGGTATCTGCGCGGCCAAGGCCATGTCGTCGATGTGCCGGCCAGAAGCCTGGACGGTGTTTTGGGCGCCGACTTGGGTCATGTCATTTATGCCATAGGCTTGACGGGAGACTTTCGCAAGCGACCCTTCGATACCGTTGAAGCGCATGTTTGCCTGCTGGCCCAGATGCTGCAGAAGTGCCGCTTTGATTCCTGGCTTTACCTCTCCAGCACCCGTGTGTACGCCAGCCTTGACCGCGACGCGCCTGCCAACGAAAGCGCTACCATCCCCGTAGCACCGGGCTCGGACAGTCTTTACAATCTGAGCAAGCTTATGGGGGAGTCCTTGTGCCTGGCTTGTCCCAATCCGGCGGTACGCGTGGCGCGGCTGTCGAATGTCTATGGTGCCGGCATAAGTACGGATACCTTTTTGGGCTCCGTGATGGACGACCTGCGCCGGCATTCCCGCGTGACCGTGAACGAATCGCCGGATTCGGGCAAGGACTATGTTGCAATAGACGAAGTCGTGCCCTTGCTTGAGGCAATCAGCCTTCGCGGGCTGGAGCGTCTTTATAATGTCGCCAGCGGACGCATGGTCACCCATGGAGAATTGTTCGAGAAAATCCGCGGATTGACGGGGTTTTCCGCGGATTATTCGGACGGTGGTTTGACACGAACTTTCCCTGTGGTGGACATTTCCCGGGCTCAAGCAGAGTTCGGGTTTCGACCCAATAATTTACTCGACACTCTCGGCGGATTCCTCACAGCGTGCGGTGTCCGCTACAACGCTGGAGATGATTTGTGAGCATCAAGAAGTCTGTTGACCCCATTGCCGAGTTTGAGGCGATGAGGCTCTCGAATATTGACTCCTATGCGCAGGACAAAGAGTGGCATCGCCTCTCCAAGGAGTTCCATACCAAGTCCTTCCTCCAGTACTACATGTACAACTTCTCGATCCTCGGCCGTCCGATCATTCAGATGCCCATGGATATCATCGCGACGCAGGAGTTGATCTGGAAGGTCAAGCCGGATCTCATCATCGAGACCGGGATCGCCCACGGCGGCTCACTCGTCATGAGCGCCTCGATGCTTGCGCAGATTGACTACTGCGAGGCCGTTGAGGCCGGTACGACCCTGGATCCCCGGGCATCGCGGCGCCGGGTTTTGGGCATAGACATCGACATACGAGCCCACAACCGCGCTCTGATCGAAGCCCACCCGATGTCTCATCTCATTGAAATGATCGAAGGTCCCTCCACCTCCGCCGAAGTCGTCGCGCAGGTGCGGGAATTCGCCAAGGGGTACAAAAGAGTCATGATTTGCCTGGATTCCAACCATGCGCATGACCATGTGCTGGCGGAACTGGAGGCGTATGCTCCCCTGACGAGCGTTGGGAGCTATTGCTGTGTCTTCGACACCGTGGTCGAAGACCTGCCTCCCGAAATCAGTGCCGGCAAACCCTGGGCCAAGGGCAATAGCCCCAAAACCGCGGTCTGGGAATACATGCGCCGCTTGAAAGACGGCAGCAGCAAGGACTTGCACGGTCAGGCGATGGTCTTTGCTGTCGACAAGCAAGTCGAGAACAAATTGATCATGACCAACGCGCCCGACGGGTATCTGCAGCGCGTCGCTTGATGCGATTTTGGGCGCGGCGTTTGACCGGCCGCCCGTTTCCGAAAGCTGAACGCACTGGACCGATGCATGAATAGCGCGCTGCCATCGCAAGACCCCGGGAATGCATCGAAGATCCCTCGGGTGAGCATCGGGATGCCTGTTTACAACGGGGCCGCGTTTGTTCGCGAAGCGTTGCGGTCGCTTCTGAGCCAGACGGAGACGGACTTCGAACTGATCGTTTCCGACAACGGTTCGTCGGACGGGTCCACGGAGATACTGCTGGCCGCAGCGGCGAGTGACCCCCGGGTGCGCTACTTCCGCCATGAAAAGAGCCTGCGTGCGTACGACAATTTCCACTACGTGCTGGCCCAGGCGAGAGGTGAGTATTTCATGTGGGCGGCCTGCGACGACAACTGGGACCCCGACTTCATCGAAAAGCTCGCAAAGGCGCTGCAGTCACAGCCGGAGGCCATCATGGCTTTTGGGGACGTCAACACAGTCACTCCGACGGACAAGGTGGGGGCGGTCGTGCCCTTTGATTTTCAGACGGCCGGCCTGGAAACCATGGCCAGGCTGCGCAAATTGGCGCCCTTGCAGTGTTATTACTTCTACGGCTTGTGGCGAACGGATGCCATCAAGCGGGCGCCTTATTCATATTGCGCCTGGTGGCCGGATCTGCCCCTGATGCTGGCCGCGTCCATGTTGGGTCCTTTCATTCATGTTCCCGGCGTGCGTTTCTACTACTACGAGGTTCCGAAAAGCAATCTCAGGCGCGTTAAAGAACAGGACTATGTTGACCGGTTTAACCTACTGCTCGGAGTGGGCGGCCTGATTGCCGCGGTGTACCGGGCATGTGCCGCTGTCGGAGGGCCTTTGATGGGTGTATTCGCCGCGGCGCTTGTCGTCTGGAAACAAATCAGGACGGTTCCCGGATACCTCCGCCGGCGATTGGTCGGCCGCCGTTGACCGTTGTCGCCTGTTTGTGCAATAAATTCCGAGGCTTCAGGACAGGATGAAAACCGACAACACCGCAACGCCGGTCACGCTGGCCAGTGCATGGCGTGAGCGCACGACGTGGGTGCTGTTTGTGGCGGCGTTTCTCGGCACCTGTGCCGTCGCGTGGATGGTGCAGCTGGTTCTGTTGCCGCATTTTCTGCCGCAACTGCACGCTGGTCACGGCATGCTTGTTGGCGGCGATTCAGCCGGGATGAACCTCACGGCCATCGACCTGGCTGCGCGCATTCAAAAGGAGGGCTGGTCCGTCTGGGAGCTTCGCCCGGCAGGCAACGCGCCAACCGGCATCGCTGCGGCTTTGTATGTGTTCGTGACGCCCGAGCCTTATATGCTTGTGCCCATGAATGCCCTGGTGCACGCGGCCGGGGGCATGACGATTTACCTGATTGCTTATCTTGTTTCGGCAAACAGGCTGGCTTCGGTTGCAGCGGCCCTTCCTTTCCTGCTGTTTCCATCTGCGGCGAGCTGGTACGCCCAGCTCCACAAGGATGGCATTTTTGCCCTGGGCATGCTGCTGTGCGCGCTCGGCTGGATGCAGGCCTTCCGCCCGGGTTTCTGGGCGTCCGCAAGGCCGGCGTCGTATGCCGCGCTGGTTCTACCGTCGGCGCTGGGCTTGTTTCTCGTATGGCTGGTGCGGCCGCACATCATGATCATGATGCAGGCGGTCGCTATTGTCGTCAGCGTGTCGGGGCTGTTGCTCGCGGCATTCTGGTGGCGCCTGGCTGTACTGCAGGGCAGGCGCATTGTTCTTGCCGCTTTTGTATTTGTGCTGATTCCCCTGTTGGTGGTGCTCGTGAAACCCTCGGACTACAGGGTCGAGAGCTGGAAGGGCGACGTGGTTGCGCGCGAAACCGTCATGCCCTATATGCCGGGACATTGCGTGCTGGAGCGGGGTGCGAATGCGACTGCAGACAAGCTCTCGAGCACTGTTGCCGCCATGCGCGACTTCTCTATTTCCGGCAATAGCTATAAAAACGCCAGGAGCAATATGGACACCGATTTTGTGCCCGGTACCGTCTGCAACCTCCTTGGGTATTTGCCGCGGGCATTGCAAATCGGCTTTCTGGCGCCCTTTCCTGCTCAATGGCTGGCGGACGGCAGCATTGCTGCCAATACCATGATGCGCAGGGTGGTCAGCGCGGAAATGCTGGCTGTTTACGCATGCCTGCCGCTATTGTCCGTGGCCATGTGGGCTTTCCGCAGGAAGCCGGAGTTCTGGTTTGTGCTGGGCTTTCTCACTCTGTTGATGGTCATTCACGTGTACCTGGTCCCGAACTTGGGGACACTGCACAGGATGCGCTACGGTTTCCTGACCGCTGTGGTGGGTTTGGCCCTGGCGGGCGCGGTGGACCGGATTTCGGCGCGCAGGGCCGTTCGGCTGGGATGAAGGCCGTGAGGGGGCCCCGCGGCGGATACAATCCTGGGTCGCCATCGCCACGGCGCCACTTCTCAATCCTGCCCGTTTGGCGTTTGTCGCCGGACTTTTCAATGCCAAGTCTTGAGCGCTTTCCTGACCCCTGTTTCGCTGAAACTTTCGGTGTGTGGCCATATGCCGCCTGCATCGATGGCGCCGCGCCATTTCGCCAGGGGTTTTGGGGCGCTACATCTTGCTAGCCGGGCCGATTGATGATTGATGTTCTGGCTTTTCGCCGCCTGTTTTCCGACATCTGGTCGGTGGTCGGCACCCGGTACGCGCTGTACCTGTGCCTGCTGGCGCTAACGGGCCTGCTGGAAGGGATGACGCTTGCGAGCGTGGTTCCGCTGCTTGCCGCCATCGGTATCGGCGAAGGCGGTAGCGGTGTCGGCGGCGTGGTAAGCCGGACGGTGCTTGGGGTGCTGGGCTGGCTGGGTATTGGCGTGTCGGTGCCGGCGATTGCCGCGTTGATACTGGTCTGCCTTTTCTTCAGCACGGTGGTTTTCCTGGCCCAGGCCTATATGGGAATTTCCCTGCAAACCAGCTATGTGAGCCGATGGCAAAAGCGCCTGCTCAACGGCATTTTTCGGGCAAAGTGGGGCCTGTTTCTCAAGACGCGAAACGGTGATTTGATCAACTCGGTGGTCACCGAAACCCAGAGGCTGGGCGGCGCTTTCTACCAGACCGGCCTGCTTCTCACGGGCCTGCTGCACAGCGCGATATACATGGCCCTGGCCGCCATGTTGTCTGGCTTGACGACCCTGGGGGTTATCGCCGGCGGGGCATTTTTATTTCTGATCACGCGACCGCTGATCCAGCGCGCTTACCGCATCGGGGCCGGCATCAGCCATGAAAATGCCGAGTTGCAGGTCAAGACCGGCGAGTTTGTCGGCAGCGCGAAACTGCTCAAGGCAACCGCTACCGAAAACGAGGCCTTGCGCGTCCTGGGCGGGATCATCAAGCGTTTGCGCAAGCACACACTGGCAAACGGGTTTGACGCGCAGATCGTCAAAGGCATTTTCGATTTTGGCGCGGCGGCGATGGTCGCCAGCATCCTGGTCATCAGCCGCAGCGTTCTCAATATCGACGCCGCCGTGATACTGGTCATCCTCGCGATTTTTGTCCGCCTCATACCCAAGCTGACCGGCTTGCAGCAAAGCCTG
Source organism: Polaromonas sp. CT11-55 (assembly GCF_047303325.1). Taxonomy (NCBI): domain Bacteria; kingdom Pseudomonadati; phylum Pseudomonadota; class Betaproteobacteria; order Burkholderiales; family Comamonadaceae; genus Polaromonas; species Polaromonas sp. CT11-55. The sequence continues at coordinate 45,072 of NZ_JBKBEX010000013.1, forward strand.
CAGTCTCTCACCAGCAGCTTGCCCGCGGTCGCCAACCTGAACGAGATCGCGGACGCGATAGAAGCGGAGGCCGAAATTTCCAGCGAAGGGCCTTTGCCGGACGCCCTGGCCAGCGGGCCTCTGGCCTTGTCACTGCAGAACATTGCCGTCAGCCATGGCGATCACCAGGTCATATCGAACCTCTCACTGGCGATACCCGCGGGCGCCTGCATCGCGCTGGTAGGACGTTCAGGGGCGGGGAAATCGACGCTCGTCGACGCGATGCTCGGGCTGGTTCCCATATCGACGGGGTCAATTCATGTCAGCGGCACTGATCTTCATCAACTGCCCTTGCATGGCTTGCGCCGGCGTATCGGCTATATGGGCCAGGAAACCATGCTGTACAACAGCACCGTTCGCGGCAACATCCTGTGGAGCCAGCCGCATCATTCTGACGAGGCCGTCATGGCCGCGGCCGCCTTGGCCGCCGCGGATGGTTTTATTTCCCAGTTGCCGCAGGGGCTTGACACCATGGTCGGCGATCGGGGAGGTCGATTGTCCGGCGGCGAACGCCAACGCCTGGGATTGGCCAGGGCCTTGCTGGGCAATCCCGGCCTGCTGGTGCTCGACGAGGCCGCCAGCGCGCTGGACGCCGAAACCGATGCGGCCGTTACCCGCGCACTAGAATTGCTCAAAGGCAAGGTGACCATGATCGTGATCTCGCACCGCCTGTCTTCAGTGCGCATGGCCGATTACATCTATGTGCTTGATAAGGGCGAAATCGTCGAGTCGGGGACATGGGCTCATCTCGAGGGCAGCAATGGGCAATTCAGCCGTTTGCTGTAAATGCGGGGGGTACGGGTTCTTGCCACTGGCGTTGTTGAGCAGATAAGCTCGACGTCATCATTGCCCGACTTTCCCCTTTAACTGGTAAGTCCAGACCTGCCTGCAGGTTGTTGATTGTTCCCCAATTGAAAATACTGCACATCATTACCTCTCTGGACCAAGGCGGCGCTGAAGCGGTGCTGTGCCGCCTGGTTGCTGACAGGAAGGAGGGGGTGGAGTATTCGGTCATCTCACTCAAAGGCGAGGGCTTTTACGGAAATACGCTCAGGGCTAACGGCCTGGTGCCGTACTCCTTCGCGTTCAAGCGGTTTTTTCAGTTGGCGAGTTTTTTTGAGTTCGTTCGCCTGGTTCGCCTCATTGCGAGCCTGTCGCCCGACGTCGTGCAGACCTGGCTCTACCATGCTGACTTGATCGGGGGTCTCGCAGCCCGGCTCGCGGGCTGCCGGCGCATTGTCTGGGGTATACGGACGTCCAACCTGAGCCCTGCCTTGAACAGCCGTTTCACCCTGATGATCGCCTGGTGCTGTGCCCGACTCTCGGGCATCCTTCCTGTGGCTATCGCTACCTGCTCGGTTGAAGCGGCCAAGGAGCATAAAAGAATGGGCTATGACTCAACCAAATTCCAGGTGATCCCGAACGGATTCGATTTGGGGGTATATGTACCGGACATGGAGAAGCGCCAGCGGATCCGGGCGGAATGGGGTGTCGCACAGGGGGAGGTGTTGTTTGGTTGTGTCGCTCGCTGGGACCCCTACAAGGACCATCCCAATTTGTTGCAGGCGCTCTCGGCAGTGGCCGCCAAGGGCGTACCGGTCCGTTGTGTGCTGGTCGGCGGTGGTTTGACCACTAAGAATCGGGTTTTGTCCGATTTGCTGTCTAAGTACAATCTGAACGATTCCGTGGTCCTAGCCGGCTCCCGTAGCGACATACCGGCGGTGATGAATGCCCTGGATTTCCATATCCTGCCGAGTGCAAGCGAGGCCTTTCCAAACGTGGTGGCCGAGGCGATGGCGTGCGGAACGCCCTGTATCGTGACCGACGTCGGGGATGCCGCGATGATTGTGGCCGATACCGGGTGGGTGGTTCCACCAAAAGCCCCCGCTTTGTTGGCGTCCGCCATCGAGGAGGCCAGGGACGGCTTTGGAGGCGAAAATGACGCAAAGCGCCGTATCGACGCCCGTCAGCGGATCGAGGGTAACTTCAGCCTTGAGAAAATGACCCGGGCTTATCGCGAGCTCTGGGAATCGGTGGCGCTGAAATGACTTTAAAAGCGAGCAATCAAGTGCATGTGCTTCTCGAAAATCTGAATCAATCCTGGGCCGACCTGTCAAGCCACGCCCTCCGGAGTGCCCAGGCATGACGGCCTTCGGCGGTGTTTTCAAGGCGCGCAGAGTGCTGTTGACCGGCCATACCGGTTTCAAAGGCAGCTGGCTGGCGCTATGGCTCCAGCAACTGGGTGCCGAGGTAGTGGGCCTGGCCTTGCCGCCCAATACGCAACCCAGCCACTGGGATTTGCTGAAGCTGGGTATTGAGGAGCATCAATTCGATATCCGTGACTATGGCGCCGTTCAGGCGCTGGTCGCCAAGGTCCAGCCCGAGATGGTGTTTCATCTGGCTGCGCAGCCGCTGGTGCGCCGCTCTTATGCCGATCCCCTGGGTACCTGGGCAACCAATGTGCAAGGGACTGCCCATGTGCTGGAGGCGTGCCGCCATACGGCAAGCGTCAAGGCGATCGTGGCGGTGACGACTGACAAGTGCTATGAGAACCAGGAATGGCTTTGGGGCTATCGGGAAAATGATCGCCTTGGTGGACATGATCCGTATTCCGCGTCGAAGGCAGGTGCCGAACTTGTGGCGGCCAGCTATCGGAAATCCTATTTCAGTTCGCAGGGTTCCCCTGCGCTGGCGACCGCCCGCGCGGGCAATGTGATCGGCGGCGGTGATTGGTCGGAAGATCGTCTGATTCCGGACCTGGTGCGTGCCAGCGCGCGCGGCGAATCGGTCGAGATCCGCTCGCCGCACGCTACCCGCCCCTGGCAGCATGTTCTGGAGTCGCTGTCGGGCTATCTGCTCCTGGGCCAGCGTTTGCTCGAAGGCCGGCCCGGTTTCGCCGAGGCATGGAACTTCGGGCCTGATGAATCAGGCAATCAAACGGTCTCGGCCGTTCTCTCCCGGCTGACACAAAGCTGGGGTGAGCTGCGCTGGCATGTGACGGATGCTCCCCAGCCGCACGAGGCCGGGCTGCTTCAACTGGACAGCACCAAAGCGCGCACCCTGCTGCCATGGGCACCGGTCTGGGGCCTGGACGAGGGCCTCAAGCAAACGGCGCATTGGTACCGTGCATACCAGGAAAAAGGCGAAGTGCTCAGCCGGCAGCAGCTGGCCGCCTATATTGCAGCAGCGACGTCAAGGAATATCGGCTGGACGGGGGCGGCGTGAAATTGCTTCCAACAGCCATTGCGGGTGTTTTTGTTGCGGAGACAAAGGCATTCCAGGATAGCCGGGGCGCTTTCGCCAGGCTTTTTTGCGAAAGTGAGCTGGCGCAGGCTGTCGAGGCGCGCCGGATTGAGCAGATCAACCATTCGCGCACGGCCGCCGTGGGCGCCATACGAGGCCTGCATTTCCAGCAGGCGCCGCATGCGGAAATGAAGATGGTGCGTTGCCTGAGGGGTCGTGTCTGGGATGTCGCACTGGACCTTCGAAAGGGTTCGCCGACCTTTCTACAATGGCATGCCCAGGAGTTGTCGGCTGCCAACGCGCTGATGCTGGTCATTCCTGAAGGTTGCGCGCACGGTTTTCAGGTGATTGAACCGGACTCGGAGTTGCTGTACCTGCACACCGCAAGCTATACACCCTCGGCAGAGGGTGGGGTGCGGTTTGATGATCCCGTATTGAACCTGCCGTGGCCCTTGCCGGTAACCGACGTGTCAGAGCGCGACAAAAAACATCCACTCCTCCATCAAAATTTTCAGGGTATTGCCGTATGAATTGCCGCCATTGCAGCGCTCCGCTCGAACATGTATTTCTGGACCTTGGTTTCGCGCCGCCTTCCAATGCCTACTTGAGCGCGGCCGACCTTCAGGCCCCGGAAAAGTACTTTCCGCTGAAATTGTTTGTCTGCGGGAAATGCTGGCTGGTGCAGACCGAAGACTATTCGCGTTCTGACGAGCTTTTCACCAAGGACTACGCCTATTTCTCTTCGGTATCGACCACCTGGCTCGCGCATGCCCGCTCATATGTGGAAATGATCACCGCGCGGCTGGGCCTTGGCTCCGACAGCTTTGTCATCGAAGTGGCATCGAATGACGGTTACCTCCTCAAGAACTTCGTCGCCAATGGCGTGCCTTGCCTGGGTGTCGAACCGACGGACAGCACTGCGGCGGCGGCCGAAGCGGCCGGTGTTCCCGTCGCCCGCGAATTCTTTGGCCAGGATTTTGCGGAAAAACTCGTGAAATCGGGCAAACAAGCCGACCTGATCATCGGCAACAACGTCTATGCGCACGTACCCGATATCAACGATTTCACCGCGGGCATGAAAACAGCGTTGAAGCCGGGCGGGACCATCACGCTTGAATTTCCGCACCTGATGAGCCTGATGCGCCTGAACCAGTTCGATACCGTCTACCACGAGCACTATTCCTACTTGTCCCTGCAGTCGGTCAAGGCGGTGTTTGCAAAGGCCGGGTTGCGGGTGTGCGATGTCGAGCAGATACCGACTCACGGGGGCAGCCTTCGTGTTTATGGCTGCCATGCCGGCGACGCGCGCGCCGATGGTGTCGCGGTGGCGCGTGTGCTTGCCGAGGAAATATCCAGCGGCCTGCAGGATCTTGCGGTTTACCAACGCTTTCAGCGCGAGGCCGACAAGGTAAAGAACAATCTGCTGGCATTTCTGGTGGAGGCTAACAAGGCGGGCAAGACGGTGGCGGCCTACGGCGCCGCCGCCAAAGGCAACACGCTCATGAACTATGCGGGCGTCAAACCCGACCTGGTGTCGTTTGTCTGTGACGCCGCCGCGTCCAAACAGGGCAAGTTCATGCCGGGCAGCCATATCCCGATTCTGGCGCCCAAGGAACTGCGCGAGCGCCGGCCCGACTACGTCGTCATCCTGCCCTGGAACATCGCCGATGAGGTGGTCAAGTCCAACGAGTTTGTCCGGGAATGGGGCGGCCAGTTTGTTGTCGCGGTCCCGGCGTTGCGGATATTTTGATGAAAGTTCTTGTTACCGGTGGGAGCGGATTTATCGGGCAGTATTGCCTGGCGCAACTGAATGCCAAGGGCTACGAAGTACATGCTGTTTCATCGGTGCCTCGTCCAAGCACCTCTGCGGTGCAGTGGCATCACGCCAGCCTTCTTGACGCAGCCCAGACGAAGGCACTGGTACGCGGGGTCAAACCTTCCCATTTGCTCCATCTTGCCTGGTACACCAAGCATGGCCGGTACTGGACGGCGCCGGAGAATTTGAACTGGGTGCAAGGTAGCCTGGGTTTGGTCAGGGAGTTCACGGAAGCAGGCGGGGAGCGCCTCGTGACTGCGGGGACCTGCGCGGAATACGAATGGAGCCATGGTATTTGCCGGGAGGACGCCACGCCGCTCTTCCCCGCGACCCTTTACGGTACTTACAAGCATGCTCTTCAGCTGATGCTGCATTCATGGTGCAAGCAAGTGGGGCTGCCCGGTGCATGGGGCCGCGTATTCTCTCTTTATGGTCCGGGAGAAAATCCTCAGCGCCTTGTAGCTTACGTCATAAACGCTTTGCTCAGGCGTGAGGTTGCCACCTGCGGAAACGCCGGCCTGATTCGCGACTATTCGCATGCGGAAGACGTCGCCTCCGCATTTGTTTCACTCCTTGAGAGCAAACTCGAAGGTCCAGTGAACATCGGGTCCGGAGAGTCGGCCACGCTGCACGATATTGTTGAAAAGATAGCCGGAAAGCTGGACGGCTCGGAGCTCGTCAAATTCCGCGTGCCCTCTTCGAACACCGAGCCGGAGTTGCTCTTGCCCGACATTACGCGTCTTGTTTCGACCGGTTGGAAGAGGAAGTTTGATCTCGATAGCGGGCTTGACGACACGATCAACTGGTGGAGAGAGCAGGCCGGCTTGCCGCGGGTGTGACGGCGGCGCTGACAACCGTGGCTAAGCTCAAGTCCAACATCATCTTCAATTTCCTGGGCAGCGCCTGGCTCGGGATACTGACGCTTGCCGTCACGCCGGTGCAGGTGCATTTCCTAGGTGTCGAGGCCTTCGGCTTTGTCGGGCTCATCACGATCCTTCAGGTGCTGCTGGGTTCTCTGGATCTCGGCATTTCGGCCACGGTGACCAAGGTGGTGTCGTCCGATCACAGCCCTGAGCGTAGTGCAAGCGCCAATGCCGTGAATACGGCTTCAACGGTTTACTGGGGCATTGCGCTCATGATTGCCGTGCTGTTGTGGCTTAACTCGGAAAAAGTGGCTGGGTTCTGGTTGAGCCGGACCAAGCTGGAGCCGGCAACGGTCACGCTTGGCATTGAGATCATTGCCGTCTACCTGGGGCTGCGTTGGCCGGTTGCTTTTTACACCGGTGTCATCAGCGGTTTGCAGCGCATGGACGTATTGAACCTGGTCAAGGCGAGCGTGCAGACACTGCGCCTCGTGGGTGGAGTGGTCGTACTTTTCTTCGTACCCGACCTGGTGGCCTTTCTCGTCTGGTTTGCGATAAGTTCCGCGGTGGAACTGGTGGTGTACGCCGTCACAACGTACCGGTTGCTTCCAACCTTGCGAATCTGGCCCCGTTTTTCATTGGCTTCGTTCAAGGATATCTGGAAATACTCCGCAGCCATGAACCTCATCGCGCTTACGGCATTGGTGTTGAGCCAGTCCGACCGCCTGGCCGTCACCAAACTGCTGAGCCTCGAGGCTTTGGGGTACTACTCGATCGCCTATAACGCGTCCATCGCCATCTCGCTCGTGCAGAGCGCGATCAACGGCGCCTCTTTTCCGGCTTTTTCGCATTCCTTCAGTAGCGGCCGGCATGCGGACCTGCTGTCTCGCTACAGCAAGGCCAGCCAGTTGATGGGCCTTGTCGTGGCATTGCCTTGCTTCGCGCTGGTTTTCTTTGGTCACGAGATCCTGCGTCTGTGGATTAACGCTACGGTCGCCGACGAGGCCTCGCTGACGATGGCCTGGCTGGCCGTCGGGTTCTTTTTCAACGCGGTGGTCTCCAATGCGTATATGGCAGCCGTGGCTTGCGGCCAGCCCAACTTGCCGCTCAAAGTCAATTTGCTGGCCCTGGTGCTGTATCTACCGGCGCTTTACTGGTTGGTTCACCGATACGGGATCAGCGGAGCCGCCGCCGCTTACGCGGGTCTGAATATCTATTACCTGTTCACCCTGTTGCCCCTGGTCCAGGCGGGGGTGATGCGGCAAGGCTTCGGGGTGTGGTTGCGCGCCAACCTGCTGCCTTTCCTGCTGGCCGGAATAGTCGCGTTCGGAAGTGCGAAAATTCTCGCCTTGGCCGTTCAGCCCGGCTGGGGAACCGTCGCCGTGCTGGCGTTGGGTGTGCTGCTGTATGCGGCCATCGCCTGGCTATTGCTGTCGCAGGCCCTGCGCGCCGACTTTAGCCATGTGTTTAAACGATTGACACGCCGATGACATCCATCATTCGCCTACTGTTCGAAAAAGCGCGCTTTGAGTCGCTGCTGGCAATCCCCTATGGGTGGATCTACCGGCAGGTATTGCGGAGCATGGGCTCCGCGACGTTTGTCAGCCCATTCATCCAGGCCTTAGGCCTTGATTGTGTAAGTTTGGGAAGTCGCTCCCGCATCAGCAGGAATACCCGTCTGCTGGCGCTCAAAAACTACGCCGGCCAGACCTTTACGCCCCATATCAGCATTGGCGACAATGTCAGCATAGGCTTCGGTTGTACCCTGTCGTGCGTGCGCCGTATCCAGATTGGGGACGATGTAACAATCGGGGACAATGTCTACATTGCTGATTCCCACCACGACTACGCCAACCCGACTCTGAGCATTCTTGACCAGCCTTTATTGCCCGGCCAGATAAGTATTGGTCAAGGCGCCTGGGTTGGATATGGTGCATTTGTCGCCGGGGACGTTTCCCTGGGTGAGCATTCGGTTGTCGGAGCCAACAGCGTGGTGACGCGTTCGGTGCCCGCTTATACGGTCGTCGCCGGTGTTCCCGCCAGGCCGGTCAAGCGGTTCGATCATGAAACAGGAAAATGGATCCGGATAAGCGCCGGTTCTCAATAAGTTTGGAAAGTTGAAATAAAAATGAAATTCTCGGTGCTGCTTCCTACCCGCAACGGTGGGCCTTACCTCGAAAACTGCATCAATTCCATTCTTGGGCAGGGCTACGACGATCTGGAGTTGATCATTTCGGACAATGCCAATACGGATAAAACCCCGGAAATCATTGCCCAGTACGCAAGCGATCCACGCGTAAAGATATTGCGGCTTGAAGAGCCGATCTCGGTTACCGACAACTGGAACAACGCCCTTTTTTCGGCCACGGGCGACTACATGATGATGATGGGTGATGACGACCTCCTCCTCCCCGGATACTTCGCCAGAATGGCCCAGATCATCGAAAAGTACGAGCAGCCAGACTGTGTTTTGCACAACGGCTATTCCTATGTCGCGCCGAACTCGATCGGCCAGAACGAGCATGGCTTTTACAGCCGTGCCCACTTCAATTTCGGACCTGACCTGACGCAAGAGGGGGTCATGCCGCTTGATCAGCGGTTTTCCATCGTGCACGACATGTTCCGCTTCAAGGTGCGGATTCCGTTGAATATGCAAACCACGCTGGTGCGGCGCGACAAGCTTCCGCGGTTCCATCCTCCGTTTCCTGACCATTACGCGCTCAATTCGCTGTTGCTGACGGCGGATAAATGGGTTTTCAGTCCCGAAAAACTGCTTGTGGTGGGCGTTTCCCCCAAGTCGTTTGGGCATTATTTCTACAGCAGCAAGCACAAGAGCGGCCTGGCTTACCTAGGCATCGACCCGGAATTTCCCGGAATGCTCCCTGGAAGCGATCTGACCAACGGCATGCACATGTGGCTCAACCTGCTGAAAAAGAACCTGGGCGCCAAGCTGACCGGGATCGAAGTTGATCGCGGCGGCTATGTCCGGCGCCAGGTTTTTGCGTGGTACATGCAGAAAAAGCTGGGCGTTTTGAGCCTGGCCGACTTCCTGGTCAACCTGCGCTTGCTGTCCCTGCGCGACTGGGGTGGACTGCTGCTTTCTTTCTTTGACAAGGCCAGCTGGAGTCGTTTTACGAAGATCGTTTTCTCCTCCAGGAAGAGCCGGGCGGAAATTCAGTGGAGCAGCCTTCAGCCGCTGCCGGGAATTGTGAATATTGCCCAGTTTTCAGATTGGATCACCCACCATGCCACGCCCGATCAAAAGGGCTGAACCGGCGACTCTCCGGACGACTGGTACTGAGGAATGATGAAGAATTGGATCCCGACACCCCGCAAAATTGTTCAACTCCTGAACGGTTTCCTGCTGTCTACCGTCAATGCAAAGATAGTGCGGGCGTTTCCCGAGACGTTCAGCTATCGCAAGAATGGCGCACGCGAGGGCATGGACAGGCTGACGGTTGCCAACAACCTGAACGACTGCAAGTCAGATATCGTCCTGCGTTCCGCGACTTCTGATTGGTTCACGTTCGACCAGATATTCATCCATGAGGACTACAACCTCAAGGCGCTCAAGCGTTATCCTGAATTTGAGGCGCTCTACAAGAAATACGCCAGTGAGGGGACTCCCCTGATTCTGGATCTCGGCGCGAATATCGGATTGTCCGGCCTCTATTTCCGGCATATCTGGCCGGGCTCCAAAATTGTTGCAGTTGAACCCAGCGAGGATAACTTCAGCGTGCTGCGCCAAAACTTCGGCAGCGACGCCGCGTTTGACGCCGTGCTGGCCGGAGTTGCCAGCCGGCCCTCGAAACTGGTGTTGACCGATCCCAGCGTGGAAAAAAATGCGTTCACCACGACGATGGCTGAGCCCGATGGTGAGGGCGGCGTGCAAGGCGTCACTGTGCCGGAAATCCTGGCGCGCTATCCGCGCTCCAAAGGGTATTTCCCGTTCATCGTCAAAATCGACATTGAAGGCTTTGAGTCGGAACTGTTTTCCGACAATACGGATTGGGTCGACGAGTTTCCAGTGCTGATCATCGAGATGCACGATTGGCTGTTTCCCGGCCAGCGAACGTCCTCCAATTTCCTCAAAACCGTTTCGCGACTTGATCGGGATTTTGTCTATCTCGGCGAAAACGTCTTCTCGATCAGAAACGACCGTCCTGTTGCGGCCGTGCAGAACCCATGAACCCGAATCCCCGAGTCCTCATTCTTTGCCCTTATCCGCTCGGGATCAGCCCGGGCCAAAGATTCCGGTTTGAGCAGTACCTGGATGTCCTGCGGGAGCGGGGCGTTCACATCGATGTCCGCCCGTTTCTCGACATGGACACCATGCGTATCTTGTACAAGCCGGGTCACATGTTCCAAAAAGGAATCGGTGTCATCTCCGGTTTTGCCCGTCGATTGCTGACATTGCCTCGTGTGTTCGCTTACGACTACATTTTTGTGCATCGCGAAGCCACGCCCATAGGACCGCCGTTCGTCGAGGCCATTCTTTTCATGCTCGGGCGCAGGGTGATATTCGATTTTGACGACGCGATCTTCATCAGCAAGACGTCCAAGGTCAACCGCATCGTGGCATTTGCGAAATGGTCCTCCAAAATTCGTTTCATCACGCGGCACAGCATGAAGGTGGCCGTGTGCAACAACTATCTTGTCAACTGGGTGAAACAGTACAATGAAAATGCTGTGCTGTTACCCACGACGATAGACTTGGACTATCATCGGCCCATCGCAAAGCCGCCGCTTTCCACGCGACGCCCCGTCATTGGCTGGACTGGAACGCAGTCCACCATGGTCTACCTCGAGTTGGTCCGTGAAGCACTCAGCGAACTTCAGGCGCGCTACGATTTTGAGTTCAGGGTTATCTGCGATGTGGATCCCAAATTTCCTGAGCTGAAGAATTACCGCTTCATAAAATGGGCGTTGGCGTCCGAGATCGAAGATCTGGCGGGCATGGATGTCGGCATCATGCCAGTGCCTCAGGGCGAGTGGGAGCAAGGCAAGGTCGGTTTCAAGGCGATCCAGTATTCCGGAGTTGCCGCTGCACCCGTGGTTTCGTCCACCGGATCGGGCCACGAAGTGGTGCTGCATGGAAAGACCGGTTTTGTCGTGGACAATGACAAGGCGTCATGGGTCAACGCGCTTTCGTCGTTGCTCAACAATCCCGGCCAACTGGAGGCCATGGGGCAGGCGGCTCGTGAATATATTGATACACGCTATTCCGTGCGTTCGCAGGTGCCGACCTATCTGGCGCTCTTTGGCAAATAGTGCGAATTGGCAAGACTCCAACATTGATGAAAAAGGTGAGGCGATTGAAGATCGAGAATGGAACCCGTGTTTACGTGGCTGGTTGTGGCGGCATGCTGGGCGACGCGATGTATGCGCGCCTCAAGGGCGCCGGCGCAATCATCAAGGCAACCGACATTAACTGCATCGAGAGCTGGCTCGAATACGGTGACGTACGCGACCTGGCCTCCATACGCAAAAGCATTGTCGATTTCAACCCTGAGCTGATCATTAACCTGGCGGCATTGACCGATCTCGAGTTCTGCGAAAAAGAGCAAGAGAACTCATGGCTGACCAACGGGCTGGGTGCCGAAAACCTGGGGCTGATAGCCAATGAACTCGACGTGCCCTACGTCTACATCTCCACGGCCGGAATTTTTGGTGGAGAACGCGACCTGTACCACGATTTCCACGTGCCCAATCCCTTGTCGGTTTATGCCCAGTCAAAGTATTACGGCGAGCAGTACGTCCGAAATAGCGTGAGAAAGCACTATGTCCTGCGAGCCGGCTGGATGATGGGCGGCGGACCCGGCAAGGACAAGAAGTTCATTAACAAAATCTACAAGCAGATTTGTTCGGGCGCCAAAGAGCTTTTCGTGGTTGACGACAAACTCGGCACGCCGACCTATACGGTGGATTTCGCCAATGGCCTGTGCGGTATTGTGGAAAGTGAACAGTACGGTTTGTACAACCAGGTCTGCAACGGAGCCGCGAGCCGGTTTGTAGTGGCGCAGGAATTTGTGAGGCTCATGGGACTGGCCGACAAGGTCAAAGTCACGGTGGTGCCCTCCGACCACTTCAAGGAGCAGTATTTTGCGCCGCGCCCTGCCAGCGAAAAACTGGTCAATCTCAAGCTCAACCAGCGCGGTTTGAACTTGATGCGCGACTGGCATGTGTGCCTTGAAGAGTATGCTGAAGTCTTCAAAGCAGACTACGCCCGTCGCTAGGTTGCATGCGTTGAGCGCTTTGCCCCACCCCGTTCAGACGAGGCATTTGACGCTGAAAGTCTGGCTGTGCGTATTCGTTTACGCAATACTGGCCGGCTTGGCCATCCAGCTCGTTGTTCTGCCTTACATGTTCCCGCAGCTTCACGCCGGTAACGGCTTGCTGGCCGGGCGTGACTGGGTTGGTTTTCACGAGCAGGCAGTGGCTCACGCCCACAGGATTGCCGAGGGTGGATGGGGCGAGTTTCGCTTGCGGCCGGATGGTGACAACGCCATCACAGGTATTGCAGCCTTCTTTTACTACCTGTTCTGGCCCAAGCCCTGGACTCTGCTGCCGCTGAGCGCGGCGATGTTCGCGACGGGCGGTGTCGCGCTGTTTTCGATGCTCAAACGCCTCGACCTCGAGGACAACGAAGCGCTTATCGCCATATTGCCTTATCTGGTTTTCCCTTCAGCGCTTCTCCAGTACGGGCAAATACACAAGGATGTTTTTTGCACTGCCGGCGTGCTGGTGACTTTGTGGAGCTGGGTGAGCCTGCTTCGACAGGATCGGAAAGCCCGGCAAATTTTTCCGCTGATTGCCGCGAGCTTCATTGCGCTCGTCGTTTTATCGGTCTTCCGCCCGTATTTCATGTTTCCGTTCCTGATATTGGGTGTGTGTTTGCTGCTGTGGCATGTGATCCGGGCCGCCTGGCAGGCTTTCCGGCTCCTGGTGAGTCGGGCCGAGGTTGGGCGCCGTGGATCGCTGGTATTCAATCTTCAATCAGTAGGCATCCTGGTGCTGTTGAATGTCCTGGTGTACCTGATGGCCAACAGCTTTGTCGACGTGCGGATGAGGCCCATTCCGGTTCAGGGCGCGGGCCCCCAGGTCCATGCGGCAAAGTTTGCCGTGCCGATGTTGATCTGGCAATCCAACAAGGATGTGCGCAGTGCCGACGCGAAGCGCCTGGTTACGGCGGATGCGGCAGGTGCGGAAGCCGAGGCTGCCGCGCGCAAAGCCATTGAGGAGTGCCGCCCCATTGTTGTGCTCAAAGAGGGTGAGCTTCTCGAGAACATGATCAACCGGGCGTTCCTCAAAATCGCCGTGGCGCGAGCTGGGTTTACCAGTTCCGGTGGAACGACGGCCGCAAGCAATATCGACAAGGGCATCGACTTCTGCCAGAACGAGGATCTGGTCCGCTACATTCCGCGCGCGTTGCAGATCGCGTTCTTCGCGCCCTTCCCGTCGAAGTGGACGGCACTGGAGAAGCGCAACTCAAGCTCGGTTGAGATCTACATCTCGGCGGTTGAAATGTTTTACTGCTACATAGCCTACTTCGGTCTGCTCTATTGGCTGTTTAGCTATCGCCGCTGGAACGTGGCTTTGCTCATCCCGGTGGCATTTTCTTTGGGTTTGATGCTGCTTCTTGGCCTGACGGTCGCCAACGTGGGCACCTTGTACCGGATGCGCTTCCCCTTCGCGATGATATTTATAAGCATCGGCATGGCCGGCATTCTTCAGCTCGCTAAAATCAGGCCTCTGTGGGTCGAGAAACTGGATTCGAGCGCCGACTGATCGGTGCCGGCTATTGATGGATGAGGATATGGCGCTGCCAGGCGGCGTCACCGATGGTCGCTTGATGACGAACCTTTGTGTTGACGGTTAAGGCACGACATGCCGGCCCTAGACGAGTGGAAATGCAATGTGTGGATTGGCGGGCTTTCTTTCCGAGAAAAAAATCGAGTCTGCTGATGGCTTTCTCCGGAGCATGGCTGGGCGGATCAGTCATCGCGGCCCGGACGCCAGCGGGTACTGGCATGACGACAACGCGGGCGTTGGCTTGGCCCATCGCCGTCTTTCCATTCTTGACCTGTCCGAAGCGGGCAGCCAGCCGATGCATTCGCCGAGCGGGCGTTATGTCATCATCTTTAACGGCGAGATTTACAACCACAACGACATTCGCCAGCGCTTGCAGGCGTCTTCACCGGTGGCGCTCGCATGGCGCGGCCATTCCGACACCGAAACGCTGCTCGCCGGCTTCGATAGCCTCGGCATCCAGGCCACCATTGAGATGGCTATCGGCATGTTCGCCTTCGCGCTCTGGGATCGCCAGACCGGCACCCTGACCCTTGGGCGCGACCGGCTGGGGGAAAAACCTCTGTATTACGGCTGGCAGGGTGAGACCTTCCTGTTCGGCTCCGAACTCAAGGCGATGCGGGCACACCCGGCATTCAAGGCCGGGATCAACCGCGGTGCATTGAGCCTGTTCATGCGGCATGCGTACATTCCCGCGCCTTATTCGATTTATGAAGGCATCTCGAAGTTGCCGCCGGGGTGCCTGCTGGCCGTGTCGCGAAATCAGCGGGAGCCGGTCCTTTCCCAGTACTGGTCGGGCATCGCGGCGGCCGAGGGCGGCGTGGCGAACCCCTCCGCCCGATCCGAGAGCCAGGCCGTGGACGAGTTCGAAGCCTTGCTCAAGGATGCCGTTGGCCGCCAGATGGTTGCAGATGTGCCCTTGGGTGCTTTTCTGTCCGGCGGCATCGATTCGTCCACCATTGTGGCGTTGATGCAGGCGCAATCATCGCGACCCGTGAAGACCTTCACGATCGGCTTCCATGAGGAAGGCTATAACGAAGCCGAACACGCCATGGCGGTGGCCAAGCACCTGGGCACGGATCACACCGAGCTGTATGTGACCGCGGCGCAGGCCATGGATGTCATTGCGAGACTGCCCGCCTTGTATGACGAGCCTTTTGCGGATTCGTCCCAGATACCGACCTTTCTTGTGTCGCAACTGGCGCGCAAGCATGTCACGGTGTCCTTGTCGGGCGATGCCGGAGACGAGCTTTTCTGCGGCTATAACCGCTACCAGCTCACCCACAGGCTCTGGCGAAAGCTGTCGCGCATACCACTCCCGGTGCGCCAGTTGCTTGCCAAGGCTTTGACGGCCGTGTCACCCGATACCTGGAACCGCATCGCCGGCGCGGCAGGCCCCCTGTTACCGCGTTCGGCACGCGTGGCACAACCAGGCGACAAGCTGCACAAAGGGGCCGGAGTGCTGGCGAGCAAGTCAGTTGACGACCTTTACCTGGGGCTTGTGTCTCAGTGGCAAGATCCGGCGGCAGTCGTCGTCGACGGGCCCGAGCCTCCCACGCTGCTGAGCGGCAACGCGCCGGCACTGTCAGGTCTTGATGACGTGGAGCGCATGATGGCGCTCGATTTGCTTACCTATCTGCCGGACGACATTTTGGCCAAAGTGGATCGGGCCGCGATGGGCGTCTCTCTCGAAACACGGGTCCCGTTTCTCGACCACCGCGTTGTCGAGTGGGCCTGGCGGTTGCCGCAAGCGATGAAACTGCGCGAAGGCCAAAGTAAATGGATTTTGCGGCAGGTGCTGTATCGCCACGTGCCGCGGGAGTTGATCGAGCGTCCCAAGCGGGGTTTCAGCGTGCCCATTGATGCCTGGCTCCGGGGGCCGCTGCGCTCCTGGGCGGAATCGTTGCTCGACGAGTCACGGCTGAAGAGGGAGGGGTACTTCCATCCAGCCCCGATCCGCCAGAAATGGCACGAACACTTGTCGGGCCGAAGAAACTGGCAGTATCAGCTCTGGAACGTGCTGATGTTCCAGATGTGGCTCGATTCCCAGAATGACCCGGTATCCCAGTCTTTGACAAGCCTGCAATGAACGACTATCAAACCCTGAAGAGACAGCTTGCGCAGAGCCCGCGTTCATGGCTGGTCACCGGTGTGGCCGGTTTTGTGGGTTGCAATCTGCTTGAAGCCCTTTTGTCGCTCGATCAACAAGTCGTCGGCCTCGACAATTTTGCGACGGGCCGGCGCGAGAACCTCGAGCAGATCGAGGCGGTGGTGGGGCCTGAGCGGTGGAAAAACTTCCGCTTCATTGAAGGCGATATTTGCGATCTGGACAACTGCCATGAGGCGGTCAAAGGTGTTCAGGTAGTTTTGCATCAGGCTGCACTCGGCTCGGTGCCGCGCTCGCTGGAAGACCCCATCCGCACCAACCGGGCGAATATCGATGGTTTCCTGAACATGCTTGTGGCCACGCGGGACGCGGGCATCCAGCGATTTGTTTATGCCGCTTCAAGCTCGACCTACGGCGATCACCCGGACCTTCCGAAAATCGAGGAGAGGATCGGCAAGCCCTTGTCGCCCTATGCGGTGACAAAGCTCGTCAATGAGCTTTACGCCGAGGTTTTCGGCCGTTGTTACGGGCTCAATACCATCGGCTTGCGCTACTTCAATATTTTCGGGCCGCACCAGAACCCGGCTGGCGCTTACGCGGCCGTTATCCCGAAGTGGATTGCCGCAATGCACAAAGGCGAGCCGGTTTTCATCAACGGCGACGGTGAGACAAGCCGTGATTTCTGCTACGTCGCCAATGCCGTGCAGGCCAACCTGCTGGCGGCGACGCGGGAGAATACCGATGCCTTCAATCAGGTGTACAACGTCGCGGTCGGCGACCGCACCACTTTGAACGACCTGCACCGCCTGATCAAGAGCGAGCTTCAAAAGCACCTGCCGGAGCTGCGCGTGGATGCGCCTCAATACCGGGATTTCCGTGCGGGTGATGTGAGGCACTCGCTGGCCAGTATCGCTAAAGCCCAATCGCGCCTGGGCTACGAACCCACACACACCATTGCTGACGGCATGAAAGAGGCGATGCAATGGTATGTCCGTGACCTGATGTCTCCTACCCACTGATTCCGCCAATTTATGAACGACAACTCCAAACTCAAACTTGCTATCGTGGGCCTCGGCTATGTAGGGCTTCCTCTGGCTGTGGAATTCGGAAAAAAACGATCTGTGGTCGGTTTCGACATCAATGTCCGGCGCATTGCCGAACTTCAGTCCGGCAAAGACCACACCCTTGAAACCGAACCCGAGGAGCTGCGCGACGCCAAGCTTCTTACCTTCTCCAGCAATCCTGAAGAGCTGCGCAAGTGCAATGTCTTTATCGTGACGGTACCGACGCCGATTGACGAACACAAGCGCCCCGATCTGACGCCGCTGATCAAAGCCAGCGAGACGATAGGGAAGGTGCTCAAGGCTGGTGATATCGTGATTTACGAATCCACGGTCTACCCCGGCGCGACCGAGGAAGATTGCGTGCCCGTGCTTGAGAAATTTTCGGGCCTGAAGTTCAACCGCGATTTTTACGCCGGCTACAGCCCCGAGCGCATCAACCCGGGAGACAAGGAGCATCGGGTCACCACGATCAAGAAGGTTACCTCCGGCTCCACGCCCGAGATTGCGGACCTGGTCGATGCGCTCTACAACGAGATCATCGTGGCCGGCACGCACAAAGCTCCCAGTATCAGAGTCGCCGAGGCCGCCAAGGTGATCGAGAACACGCAGCGCGACCTCAACATCGCTCTCATCAATGAGCTCGCGGTGATCTTCAACAAAATGGGAATCGATACCGAAGCGGTGCTCAAGGCAGCCGGCACGAAGTGGAATTTCCTGCCGTTCAGGCCCGGCCTCGTCGGCGGCCACTGCATTGGCGTAGACCCGTACTACCTGACGCACAAGGCCCAGGCGATTGGCTACCATCCCGAAATTATTCTCGCTGGCCGGCGCCTCAACGACAGCATGGGCAGCTACGTGGTGGCCCAGTTCGTCAAAGCGATGACAAAAAAACGAACCCATGTTGACGGTGCTCGCGTTCTTGTCATGGGGCTTGCGTTCAAGGAGAACTGTCCCGACCTCAGAAACACCCGCGTCGTCGATATCGTTGCGGAACTCAATGACTACAACTGCAAGGTCGACGTCTACGATCCCTGGGTTTCAGCTGAGGAAGCCGTTCACGAATACGGCATCACGCCCATCGCGCAGCCGCAGGCGGGCACTTATGACGGCATCATTCTCGCGGTCGCCCACAACCAGTTTCGCGCCATGGGGGCCGACGGTATCCGTGCCCTCGGCAAGCCGGTGCATGTGCTTTATGACCTGAAGTATGTGCTCGAGGCCGGCGCGGTCGACCTGCGCCTGTGATGTTTTTTCCTGCAAGCGCCTGGCACGCCTCGGCCCTGGATCGGGTGATCTCTTGAACGGGGGGCTTATGCCGGTCGCGGGTCGCAAGAAGCTGCTGTTCCTCGTGACCGAGGACTGGTATTTCTGTTCGCATCGCTTGCCGCCGGCGCGTGCCGCGCAGGAAGCCGGATACGAGGTCGTCGTTGCAACCCGGGTGGGAACCCGGGGCGCCGAGATCGAAGCTGAAGGCTTTAAGCTGATACCGATAGGCCTGCGCCGCCGGGGCCGCAATCCATTTCGGGAACTGGC
The DNA here is from genome assembly GCF_047303325.1 of Polaromonas sp. CT11-55. NCBI lineage: Bacteria > Pseudomonadati > Pseudomonadota > Betaproteobacteria > Burkholderiales > Comamonadaceae > Polaromonas > Polaromonas sp. CT11-55. The sequence continues at coordinate 63,546 of NZ_JBKBEX010000013.1, forward strand.
GGCCATTGCCGAAATAGTGCGGATCTATTGGCGCGAGCGACCCGACATCACCCATCACGTGGCGATCAAGCCCGTGCTCTACGGCTCGCTTGCCGCGATGCTCCTGCGGCGGCCTGCAGTTGTGAACGCGCTTGCTGGAATGGGTTTTCTTTTTACGTCGGGAAGCCGCTATGCGGCCCTGCTCAGGGCCGTGGTGTCCCAGGTTTTTCGGGTCCTTCTCAATGCCGGGCGCAATGTGCTCATACTGCAGAACCCCGACGACCGCGCCTTGCTGGTGTCCGGTGGTCTTGTGGCGTCGTCCCGGGTTCGGTTGATTCGCGGTTCGGGAGTCGATATCCAGCGGTTTTCTCCCATGCCTGAGCCTGAGGGCACCCCGGTTGTGATGCTGGCTTCGCGGATGCTGTGGGACAAGGGGGTCGGCGAGTTTGTGGGGGCTGCCGCATTGCTTCGTGCCCGGGGGAAGACGGCGCGGTTTGTTCTTGTCGGTGACGGCGATGCCGATAACCCGGCATCTATCCCGCAGGCGCAGCTTAACGCGTGGCATCAGAGCGGCGTCGTGGAGTGTTGGGGGCGTTGCGACGATATGCCGGGGGCGTTCGCTCAAGCCCATATCGTGTGCCTGCCGTCCTACCGTGAAGGATTGCCCAAGGTCTTGCTGGAAGCCGCCGCGTGCGGACGGCCACTTGTCGCCACTGACGCGCCTGGGTGCCGCGAGATCGTGCGGCATGGAGAAAATGGCTTCCTCGTGCCTTTGCGCGATGCGACGGGCCTGGCCGATGCCCTCGAGATCCTATTGGATGAGCCCGAACTTCGGCTCAAAATGGGAGCGAAAGGCCGGCAAATGGTGGAGGCGGAATTTTCAGAGGCGCAGGTGGCCCGGCAAACGCTGGCCGTTTACCGCGAATTGCACGCGCCATAAAAGGGCAAGAACTCCGCAAGCGCTGCCGCGAACAAGGGAGCCTCCCGTGGATCGAGGCTCTTACCCATTAATTTAAAATGTCCAACGATGACACTCCAGAGCAAAAATAGGAACGTATGGCTATGGTGCATTGGCCTGGGAATACTCTTTCCCCTGTTTTTTCAGCTTGACGGCGGGATATACAGGGATCTCAACGCGATCATCGATTCGCACGGGGTGCTGACAAAGCTTCCGCTTCCTGTTTCCATTCTGGTCTGCCTGGCCGCGCTTGTTTTTCTGCCAAGCGACAAGCGCAGGGCCGGCGTGGCGGTTGCCATGATTGTCGGGACGGTTTTTGTGAGCCTGCTTTCCTTGTGGTTGGCCGCCGATGGCTCGACTTCGCCGCTGCGCAAACTCATCGTGACCCTGCAGATACTGCTTCCCATGGTCGGGTTGCTGTTGGGGCAATTGGTTGACGACAGGGACAAAGTCATTGCGCGAGCGTTTCTGGTCGTGCTTTCCGTTGTGGTTCCCTGGCAATTGCTCGCCACCTGGATGCAGGGCGGGTTGATCCTCACGCACTACCTGTATGCCTTCAGCATTTACTCCCATTTCCAGTATGTGACGCTGATATTGGTATGCGCGTTTGCCTATTCGCTGACGTCGCTCTGGGAAGAGTACAGGCTCTGGCTCTGCGTTATGGCCGTACTGATGTTCGTTTACGTGACGGCCAGTCTGTCCTTCCTGACCATTTTTGCTTATCTGGCCCTTGCCGCGGCTTTTGGGGGCCGCGAGCTGTGGAGATATCGAACAAATTCAAGGGGAAGAATTGCGGCCTTGGCGTTGATCGCGCTCATTGTCCTCGGAGCGTTCGCTTATTTCGGGAAAATGGATGGGCAGCGCGCTTCGGTGGAGGGCGAGCACGGCCTGTTCCACGGGAAGTTCAAAAGCGTCCTGCAAGGAAAAATTCCATTGAATGTCCAGGAGCGGTTCGGAGACTGGAAGCTCTTCGGCAAAGGCATTCTCGAAACCCCGCAGACCATTCTGGTGGGCCATCCTGAGCCCATGCCCCGCGAGATAAGGGCAAGCCCGCACAACTGGTACATGGACACGGTTTACACCTTCGGCCTGGTCGCGTTGCTGCCCATACTTTCGATGATCGCTTACACGGGTTACCTATGTTGGCGGCAGCGCAAAACACTGTCGACCGAAACCTGGTGGTTGCTTGCCATTGTTTTTTACCTTGTCATCATCGACAGCAATTTCAAGGTGACGCTGCGCCAGCCCTATCCGGGAATCTTTGCGTATTTCCTTTGGGGTGTGCTGCTGTCCCGTTTGCGGCCCCCGGCCGTGTCCAGGCACGGCGCGTAGCGCCGGGGCTCATGCGCATATCTCCTGCCTATCTCAAAAGCGGGATATTGGTCAGTACGGCCGGTGTCTTTGGCTCGGCCTTTTTGTGGTTGCTCAGTTTCAAGGCCATGGCGTTCTGGATGGGGCCGGAGGGCGTCGGGTTATTTTCCCAACTCCGGCAGATGGCGCAAGCCGCCACCGTAGGCGCCACATTCGGCGGTACCAATTCCGTGGTGCAGGGCCTTGCCGAGCGCAAGGATGAAGCCACGCGCCGGCAATTCCGGGCAACGGCGGCGCGCCTGGTTTGCCTGTCGGGCTTCGCCGTGGTGCTGGTCATCGCCGCCGCGGCGCCTTTGCTCACACAATTCTTCCTGGCTTCGAGCGCGCCGGCTCTGGTGGCGACCGTGCGCTGGATCGCCCTGGCCGTCCTGCTCAACGTCGGCGGGACCTATGCGTTGGCTGTGCTCAATGGCTACAGATCCTATCCTTATCTGGCGCTTGCGCAGATTGCCGGGCCGGCGGCACTGGTCATGCTGCTCGGGGGCGCGGGCTGGTGGCACTTGCCGCCGGATCCGCAACTTTTGTCCGGGGCCTTTGTATTGTGTTTCGGCGTGACCTGCCTCGTGGGCGCTTTCGGCGTCTCACGCCTGCCCAAGCTTGAGCGCGCCCTGCGGCTTGGCGCGCTGCCCAAGGCGCAAAGTCGGGCATTTGTGCGGTTTGCTTTTTCCAATCTCGTGGCGGCGCTGTCAACCACCGTGGCCCTGTTGTTGGTCCGGTCCTGGGTGATCGAGGCGAAGGGGCTGGCTTTTGCTGGATTGTTTGACGCGGGCTGGACCCTGACCTTCAACTACACCACTTTGTTCCTGACGGCTTGCAGCGCGATCTACCTGCCCAGGCTCACCGCGGCGGTGCGCCCTGAGGACCGCAGGGCCTGCATGTTGAAAACGGCCTACCTCGTGCTGGGCGCCGGCATTCTTGTCTGCCATGCCATGGTGTTGCTCAAGGAGCCGCTGATCCACCTGCTCTATAGCTCGCAGTTCCAGGCCTCGGGCGAGGTTTTGATGGTCCTGGTCATCGCGGTGATATTCCGGGGCGTCTCCTGGGTTTATGGGACCTTGATTCTTGCAACGCGCAACTCCCGCATCCTGGTCGTCTCCGACGTCGCCTTGAACCTGATGCTGCTTGCCTCAACGCGTTACGCGCTTGACAGCTTCGGATCGCTGCAGGCCTTGAGTTGGGCTTTTGTGCTGCCGAATTTTCTTTACCTGGTATTCGTGGTGGAATATGCGTGTCTTCAGAACCGGCTGATGTGCCGCCGTGACATCTGGCCTTTTTTGCTGGCCGGCACTTCGCCGCTGTTCTATCTGGCTTTGTCGGGGCCGCAATGGGCCAACTCCGGGCTTGTGACAGGGTTGAGTATGGTGGTGGGCCTGGGCGCAGCCGGCGCAGCGCTTCTTGCCTACAAGAAGGTGGTTTCGTGAAAAAGTTGCAATTGGATATAGAGCGGTATTACCGCCTGCGAGGCCATGTGGGGGCCGTGTCGGTCCCAAGGCTGCTCCTTGCCTGCCTGAGCCCGCGCATGGCACCGGTGGTCTTGCTGCGCCTGGCGGAGTTTTTTCACGCGCGCGGCCTTGGCCCGGTAGCGAAACTGTTTTCCATGCTCAATGTTTTTGTTTTCGGTATTGAGGTTTCTCCGCAAGTGCAAATCGGCGGCGGCCTGTTCCTGCCGCACACTGTGGGGACGGTCATAGGCGCGCAAAGCATTGGCGAGAACTGCACCATCCTGCAGGGAGTGACCTTGGGAACCAGTGAGCCCGATATGGGTTTTACGGTGGAGAAGCGCCCGGTTGTCGGCAGCAATGTGCTCATCGGTGCGGGTGCAAAGGTCATCGGGCGTATCGTGATTGGCGATCACGCCAAGATCGGCGCCAATGCCGTGGTCCTGCGCGACGTACCCGCCTATGCGCTTGCTGTGGGAGTTCCTGCGGCCATTGTGAGCCGGCAGGCCCCGGATGAGCACGCAGGCGGCTGACATGAGCCCGATCGTCATCAGTGCCTCGCTGGTTCTTTTCAAGCCGGATCTGGCGACTCTGGAGCGCACCTTGCTTGCACTGCAGGAGGCCGGACGGCTCGCCAGGCAACGCTATTCACTGCAGCTTGGTTTGAGTCTTGTCGACAACTCGGACGACCAGGCGATGCACGAAAAGATCGCAGGCTGGCTGGAAGGCTTTCGTCCGAAGGCTCCGGACTGGACGCTGCAATTGGTGCGCTCGCCAGGCAATATTGGTTACGGCCGCGGCAACAACCTGGCCATCACGGGCACCAGTTCCGACTACCACATTGTCGTCAACCCGGATCTTTTTGTAGATTCGGATGCCCTGGTTGAGGCGCTGCGCTTTATGGAAGCTCACAGCGATGTCGGATTGCTGACCCCTGCTGTGTTCGGAGAAGATGGGGAGCGCCACTACCTGTGCAAGCGCAATCCGACCTTGCTCGTCATGTTCCTGCGCAGCTTCTCGCCACTGTGGCTTCAAAAGAAGCTGGACTTCGTTATTCACGAGTTCGAGATGCGTGATTGCGACTACGAAAAACCTATTCATCCGGTGGAGTATCCGACCGGCTGTTTCATGTTCTTCCGCACGGCGCCTTTGCAGAAAATCGGTGGCTTTGACCCGGACTTTTTCCTCCACTACGAAGATGCGGACATCGGCCGGCGCCTGCTGCCGGCTGCTCGCACCGTGTATGTGCCGGCCGTCCGTGTTGTCCACCAGTGGGCCCGGGACACCCATCGGTCCCTGAGTGCCAAGCTTGGCACGGTGAGGTCCGGCTGGCTCTATTGGCTCAAATGGGGAGGTGTTTTTAAAAGCAAGCCTTCGGTCGAGCCCCGAACGCCCGTCGCCTCCAGGCCGCTGGCCGATCCGGTGGGGCTGCGGGTGCTGGTGACGGGAGCCAATGGTTTTATCGGCCAGGCTTTATGCGCGGTTCTGTCATCGCAGGGCTGCAGCGTGCGCGGGGCGGTCCGGAAAAAAAGCTCGAACGGCCAGGCGGCCGTATCGGATCACTGGGTCATGGGCGAAATTGATGAGCATACCGAGTGGGCGCCCGCACTTGTAGGGATGGACAGCGTTGTCCATCTTGCCGCCCGCGTGCACCAGATGCGCGATACGGCTGCCGATCCCCTGGTTGAGTTTCGCCGGGTGAATGTGGCGCTTACCCTGAACCTGGCGCGCCAGGCCGCCAAGGCAGGCGTGCGGCGTTTTGTTTTCGTGAGTTCGGTCAAGGTCAACGGAGAGGCAACCGTGGTCGGCCAGCCTTTCACGGCCGATGATCCGCCCAAGCCGATTGATCCATACGGCATCTCCAAATTTGAAGCGGAACAGGCCTTGATTCAACTGGCCGCGGAAACCGGGATGGAGGTGGTGATCGTTCGCCCCGTGCTGGTGTACGGCCCCGGCGTCAAGGCCAACTTCCATGCAATGATGCGTTGGGTATTGAAGGGCGTACCCTTGCCGCTGGGGGCGCTGGACAACCAGCGCAGCTTTGTGGCTGTCGACAACGTGGTCGATCTGATTGCCGTATGCCTGCGCCATCCGCAGGCGGCCAACCAGGTTTTCCTGGTCAGCGATGGGGAGGACCTGGCCGTGTCGGACCTGTTGCGGCGGACCGCGGCGGCGCTGGACAGGCCTGCAAGGCTATTGCCCGTACCCGTGTTCCTCCTGAGGCTGGCCGGACGGCTGCTCGGCAGAGAGCCGGTGATTCAGCGGCTTTGCGACACGTTGCAGGTCGACATCAGCAAAACGCAGCGCCTGCTGGGCTGGAATCCACCTCTTTCCGTGGACGCAGCCCTCAGGAAAACTGCCCGGCAACTGCGGGACGAATAAGCCATGCGTGACGGCCTGGGGACGGTTTTTGTCACCGGTGCTACCAGCACCATAGGTTCACTGCTGGTGCCCATTCTGGGTGAGCGGGGTGTTCCCGCCGCCCTGCTCGGGCGGAAACGGCCCGCGGGCCCGGCCGGTAGCGCCTGGCATCCCCTCGACCTGGCCGACCACAGCGCGCAACTGCCTCCCGTGCAGGCCGGCGCCTTGATCCACACCGCAAGCCTGTGGCTGCTTCCGGACTGGCTTGAAAAATTCCACGCGCGCGGCGTGCGGCGTGTCATTGCCTTCAGCTCGACCAGCCGCTTCACCAAGCTGGCCTCGGCCAGCCCCTATGAGCTGGAGGTGGTCAACAAACTCGTCGCGGCCGAGGAGCGCCTGGCGGCCGAGTGCGAGCGGCTGGGCATGGCCTGGACAATTTTTCGGCCCACGCTGATTTACGGCGGCGCTGGCGGGGACCGCAACGTGGCCGACATCGCGCGGCTGGTACGCCGCTTCGGCTTTTTCCCGCGCTTCGGCCAGGCCCTGGGCCGCCGCCAGCCGGTCAATGCACGCGACCTGGCACTGGCCTGCGTGCAAAGCCTGGATGCGCCCGCCAGTTTCGACAAGGCCTACAACCTCAGCGGCGGCGAAACCCTGGCCTATGCCGACATGGTGCGGCGCATTTTTGAGACCCTGGGCCGCAAGCCGGTTTTCATCCCCGTCCCGATCTGGGCCTTCCGTATCGCGGTGCGGCTGGCGCGGCTGCATCCGCGCTTTTCGCACCTGACGGCCGACATGGCCCTGCGCATGCAGGCCGACCTGGTGTTCGACCACCAGGAGGCTACGCGCGACTTCGGCTACCGCCCAGGCCGCTTCGATCCGGCCTACCTGACCACGCTGCGTTGACCCGGCAGCCCGGCACCGTGGGAGCGCCGGCGATGTTGCACAATGGCGCCATCCTCCCTTTTTAGACCTTTGGCCATGAGCGACACCTCCATGACTGATCCTGACCTCTCCCACGTCGGCCCGCGCGACAAAGCCGAAATCCTGGCCCAGGCGCTGCCCTATATCCGCAAGTTCCACGGCAAGACCCTGGTCATTAAATACGGCGGCAATGCGATGACGGACCCGGCCCTGCAGGCCGACTTTGCCGAGGACGTGGTGCTGCTCAAGCTGGTGGGCATGAACCCGGTGGTGGTGCACGGCGGCGGTCCGCAGATCGAAGCCGCGCTCAACCGCCTGGGCAAAAAGGGCCATTTCATCCAGGGCATGCGCGTCACCGACGAGGAAACCATGGAAGTCGTCGAATGGGTGCTGGCCGGCCAGGTGCAACAGGACATCGTGGGACTGATCAACCAGGCCGGCGGCAAGGCCGTGGGCCTGACCGGGCGCGACGGCGGCCTGATCCGCGCGCAAAAACTCAAGATGGTCGACAAGGACGACGCGTCCAAGGAGCACGACATCGGCTTTGTCGGCGACATCGTCAGCATAGACCCCAGCGTGGTCAAGGCCCTGCAGGACGACGCCTTTATTCCTGTGATCAGCCCCATAGGCTTTGGTGAGGAAAACGAGAGCTACAACATCAACGCCGACGTGGTCGCCGGCAAGCTGGCCACGGTGCTCAAAGCCGAGAAGCTGGTGCTGCTGACCAACACGCCAGGCGTGCTCAACAAGGCCGGCGAGTTGCTCACCGATCTGAGCGCCCGCGAGATCGACGAGCTGTTCGCCGACGGCACGATTTCGGGCGGCATGCTGCCCAAGATCGAAGGCGCGCTGGACGCGGCCAAGAGCGGCGTGAACTCGGTGCACATCATCGACGGCCGGGTGCCGCACGCCATGCTGCTGGAAATCCTGACCGACCAGGCCTACGGCACCATGATTCGCTCGCACTGACAACAGCCACGGGGCCGGTGGCCGCCCGCCGTCAGCCTCGTGAAAGTGCGGCTCTGTCAGACTGCGGGCTGGCGGGCAGTCGCGAGGCCGAAAAGAACAAGAACAGGCCGCGGCGCTCATAGTTAGGTATTGGCAGCGAACCGGACAATTCGTGATGCGATTACTCCTCGTGGAAGACGATGTGATGGTGGCCAGCGGCATCAAGCTGGGGCTTAGCGACGCCGGTTACGCGGTCGACTGGGTTGGCAGCGCCGAGCGGGCCGAGGAAGTCTTGCAGGGCGAAACCTTTGACGCCGCCATCATCGACATCGGCCTGCCGCGCATCGACGGGCTGGAGCTGACCCGGCGCCTGCGCCGCGGCGGCATGGCCATGCCGGTGCTGATCCTCACCGCGCGCGACGCGCTGCAGGACCGGGTCCAGGGCCTGGACCTGGGCGCCGACGACTACATGGTCAAGCCCTTTGAGCTGCCCGAACTGCTGGCGCGCCTGCGCGCGCTGCTGCGCCGCTCGCAGGCTGCCACCAGCGCCACCCTGAGCTTCGGCGCGCTGGAACTCGACACCGCCAACCGCGAGGCGCGCGCCAACGGCCAGCTGATAGAACTCGGCCCGCGCGAATGGACGGTGATGGAATACCTCTTGATCAATGCCCCCAAACCCGCCAGCAAGGACAAGCTCCTGCAGGCCATGACCGGCTGGGACAAGGAGATCACGCCCAACGCCATTGAGGTCTACATCTCGCGCCTGCGCGGCAAGCTGGAGCCGCACGGCATTGCCGTGCGCTCCATCCGCGGTTTTGGCTACCGCCTGGAATTGACGGAGGCCGCGCCCGGCTTGCCCGGCGCGGGCACCGAGTAAGCGCCGCGCGCATGGACGCCCCCGGCCGTTCCTGGGCCGACCGCCTCAAGGCCCGCCTGGCTGCCCTGGCCGCGCGAGCCGGCCACAGCCGCCTGGTGCCACCGGCCATGAAGTCCGGCCTGCAGCGCCGCCTGCTCTTGCTGCTGCTGGTGCCGCTGGGTATTTTTGCGCTGGTCAGCGTTTACTTCGACTACCAGACCGCCGGGAACGTCGCGTTGCAAAAGGACCAGCAACTGGCGCGGCTGATCCCGCTGCTGGCCGATTCCGTGGTGGGGCCCGGCATCACCCCCGGCGGGCGTGAGCCCTTGCTATTGCTGGCGCCCCCGGTGGACGACTTCCTCAAGGGCCGCATCGGCTTCGCCGGGTTCCGGATTTCCGATGTCCAGGGCGAATTCATGGCGGGGGAAGAATGGATTCCCGAACTCCTGCCGGCCACGCATGAGACCGAGTTCCACAGCATCGAACACAAGGGCGTGACCTATCGCATTGCGGCCCAGCGTGCCAACACGGCCGCCGGCGAGCTGATCGTGCAGCTGGCCGACGGCTCGGACCCGCGCCAGCAGTGGGTGCGTTCGGTGCTGCTCAAGGTCATACTGCCCAACCTCATCCTGGTGATGGCCGCGGGTTTTGCGCTCAACTGGGCCGTCACGCGCGCGCTCAAGCCGTTGATCGAACTCAAGGACGCGGTGGAGCGCCGCAGCCCGCGCGACCTGAGCGCCATAGACCCGCAGACCACGCCCGCCGAGGTCCAGCCGCTGGTCAGCGCGCTGAACCGGCTGTTCGGCCTGGTCAACGACCAGGCCGAGGGCCAGCGCCGTTTTGTGGCCGATGCCGCCCACCAGCTGCGCACGCCGCTGGCCGGGCTGCAGGCGCAAGTCGAGGCCTGGGCCCAGGCGGCCCGGGTGGCGCAGGCCGCGGGTTCGGACGGCGCCGTCACGCTGTCGGCCGAGAAGATCACCAAGCTGCGCAACGCGACCCGCCGCACCTCGCAGCTGGCCAACCAGCTGCTGGCGCTGTCGCGCGCCGACGCCACGGCCGCGGCCGCCCAGCCCATGCAGCGGGTGGACCTCAAGGACCTGTGTGAGTCCATACTGCCGCTGCACCTGGACGCCGCCGCCCGCAAGGGCATAGACCTGGGGCTGGAGGCCGAACCCGCCCAGACCACGGGTTATGAATGGTTGTTGCGCGAATTGCTGGGCAACCTGGTCGACAACGCCGTCAAGTACACACCGGCCGGCGGCACCGTCACCCTGCGCTGCGGCCTCAGCGCCGGGCCGCAGCCACCGGACGCCGGCGGCGACCCCGAGCATCCGCGCTGGGGCGTGTTCCTGGAGGTCGAGGACGACGGCCCCGGCATTGCGCCCGGTGAGCGCGCCAAGGCCTTGCAGCGCTTTTACCGGGTCCAGGGCACCGAGGGCGAGGGCAACGGCCTGGGCCTGGCCATCGCCAGCGAAATTGCCCGCGTCCACCATTCGCAGCTGGAGCTGGGCGACGGCGGCACCGAGGCCTCGGGACCGCGCGGATTGCGGGTGCGCCTGAGTTTGTAGTCCGCCCGCCACAGTGAGCGCTCGCTGTTACGAAACAGAACGTTGTAGCTACGCCTCACGCGTTAAAACCCAGGCTGCTCAAGCCCTGAACCGTCACTTCCCTGTGCGAGAATGAATTGCAACGATATCCGGTTTTTTGAAACATTCTCCACTCGATCGCCTATGTCCGACCTTGCGCCTGAATCTGAACTGAGCCCCCAAGGCACGCCAGCCTCCGCCGAGCCTGCGGTGCGCAAGCGCCCCAAACCGGGGGAGCGCCGGGTCCAGATCCTGCAGGCGCTGGCTACCATGCTGGAGCAGCCGGGCGCCGAACGCATCACCACCTCGGCCCTGGCGGCCAGGCTGGAAGTCAGCGAAGCGGCGCTTTACCGCCATTTCGCCAGCAAGGCCCAGATGTTCGAGGGCCTGATCGAATTCATAGAGCAAAGCGTCTTCACCCTGATCAACCAGATCGGCGAACGCGAGCCCGACCACTCGATCCGCACCCGCAAGCTGGTGGTCATGGTGCTGCAGTTCGCCGAGAAAAACCCCGGCATGACCCGCGTCATGGTCGGCGATGCCCTGGTGTTTGAAAACGAGCGCCTGCAGGAGCGCATGAACCAGTTCTTCGACAAGCTGGAATCCAGCCTCAAACAAAGCCTGCGCGACGCGGCAGCCGCCAGCGGCGCCGCCACCCCTACGGTGGACGCCCAGGTGCGCGCCTCGGTCATTGTGGCCTTTATGGTCGGGCGTTTGCAGCGTTTTGCCCGTTCGGGCTTTAAACGCCTGCCCTCCGAACACCTCGAAGCCAGCCTGGCCACTATATTGGGCTGACCCCTATCGGTGTGCACTTCGTGTCACACCTTTTCCCCTTCCAGGGGACGGGCGCCTTGGGGCCGGCAAAGCCAGACCCCGGCCCCCACTGGAAAAAGAATCACCCCTATCGGACACGCACTTCGTGTCGTGCCTTTTCCCCTTCCAGGGGACGGCGCCTGCGGCCGGGCAAAGCCAGTTCCGCGGCCCCTGCTTGGCGGTTTTCCTGACCGCTAGAGGCTGAGCCCCACCTTACCGGCAGCACCCACGATTTCTTCCCAAGTGCTGGCGTCAATGTCTATGCCGTCACGCTCGCGCTCCACGCGCGCGCGGCGTTCGGGCTCGCCGGCAATCTGCACGCCGTGCTCACCGTCGGCCGGCGGGCTTTTGCGCAGCCACTCGACGAAGGCCAGGGCCTCGGTTTCCATGGCCGACTGCGTGCCCAGCTTGCCCGGGTCTATCAGTATGGTCAGCATGCTGTTGTAGACGGCGCGTGTGCCCACCGCCGGGTGGTGCCAGGTACCGCCGCCGGTCAGCGCGCCGCCCAGCAGCTCGCAAGCCACGGCCAGGCCGTAGCCCTTGTGCTCGCCAAAAGGCATGAGCGCGCCGAAAAACCCGTTGGCCTGCGGCACCACCACCACGCCGGGGTCGGTGGTTGGCTGGCCGTGCTCGTCGATCAGCAGGCCGGGCGGCACGGACTTGCCCTGGTTGTGCGCCACGCGCATCTTGCCCTGGGCCACGCGGCTGGTGGCGAAGTCCAATACAAAGGGCGGGGCGTCCTTGAGCGGCACCCCTATGCAGCAGGGATTCGTGCCGTAGCGGCCGTCGGCGCCGCCCCAGGGCGCCACCACGGGCCGCGTCATGACGTTGACGAAATGCAGCGACACCAGGCCCTGGGCCACCGCCATCTCGGCAAAATGGCCTATGCGCCCCAGGTGGTGCGATTCGGCCAGCGCCAGGATGCAGCTGCCCTGTTCCTTGGCGCGGGCCATGCCCAGCACCATGGCCTGCTCGCCGACCACCTGGCCGTAGCCGCGCTGGCCGTTGAGGCTGAGCAGCGCGCCGGCATCCAGCACAGTCCTGACCTGCGCATTGGGCGTGAGGCCGCCTTCGAGCACCGCGTCCACATAACGCGGCAGCATGCCCACGCCGTGCGAGTCGTGGCCGCTGAGGTTGGCCATGACCAGGTTGGAGGCGACTTTGTCGGCTTCTTGCGCCGAGCTGCCGGCCGCGACGAGGATGCGGGCGCAGTGGGCCCGCAGGGCTGAGGCTTGGATGTTTTTTTGCATGGACCTTGGAGGATGAGGGTGAGGTTTACATCACGGCGCCGACTTGCCAGGGCACGAACTCGTTTTGCCCGTAGCCGTGTTTTTCGCTCTTGCTGGGCTCGCCCGAGGCCGTGGCCAGCACCATTTCGAAAATGCGCTGCCCCATCTCCTGCACCGACACGCCGCCGTCGATGATTTCGCCGCAATTGATGTCCATGTCTTCTTCCTGCCGTTGCCACAGCGCCGAGTTGGTGGCCAGCTTGAGCGAGGGCGAGGGCGCGCAGCCGTAAGCCGAGCCGCGGCCGGTGGTAAAGCAGATGATGTTGGCGCCGCCGGCCACCTGGCCCGTGGCGCTGACCGGGTCGTAGCCCGGCGTGTCCATATAGACAAAACCGTGCGCGCCCACGGGCTCGGCGTATTCATACACCGCCTCGAGGTTGGAGGTGCCCCCCTTGGCCACCGCGCCCAGGGATTTTTCGAGGATGGTGGTCAGGCCGCCGGCCTTGTTGCCGGGCGAGGGGTTGTTGTTCATCTCGCCCTCGTTGATCTCGGTGTAGTGCTCCCACCATTTGATGCGCGAGATCAGTTTTTCGGCAATCTCGGGCCGTACCGCGCGCCGCGTGAGCAGATGCTCGGCGCCGTAGATTTCAGGGGTCTCGCTGAGGATGGCGGTGCCGCCGTGGGCCACCAGCAGGTCCACCGCCGCGCCCAGCGCCGGGTTGGCGCTGATGCCCGAATAGCCGTCGGAGCCGCCACATTGCAAACCTATGGTGATGTGGGCGGCGCTGCAGGGTTCGCGTTTCACCGCGTTGGCCTGCGGCAGCATCTCCTTGATCATGGCAATGCCCTTGGCCACGGTCTTGGCCGTGCCGCCCGTGTCCTGGATGCTGAAGACGCGCAGGGTTTCGCCCTCGCGCAGGCTGCCGTGGGCCAGCCAGGCATTGATCTGGTTGGACTCGCAGCCCAGCCCCACCACCAGCACGCCCGCGAAGTTGGGGTGCGTGGCGTAACCCGTCAACGTGCGCTGCAGGATCTGCAGGCCCAGGCCGTCGGAGTCCATGCCGCAGCCCGTGCCGTGCGTGAGCGCCACCACGCCGTCGACGTTGGGAAAGTCCTTCAGCGCCGACGGGTTGTTCTTTCGCGAAAAATGGTCGGCAATCGCGCGCGCCGCCGTGGCCGAGCAGTTCACGCTGGAAAGTATGCCGATGTAGTTGCGCGTGGCCACGCGGCCGTCGGGCCGCTTGATGCCCATGAAGGTGGCCTCGCGTCTGGCGGGCGCGGGCTTCACGTCGGCGCCGAAGGCGTAGTCGCGCGCGAAGTCGCCTTTGTCGGGCCCCATGTCCAGGTTGTGCGAGTGCACATGCTCGCCGGGCGCGATCGGCTTGCTTGCAAAGCCGATGATCTGGTTGTAGCGCCGCACCGGCTCGCCCGCGGCCAGCGCGCGCGTGGCGATCTTGTGGCCGGCCGGGATCAGGCCGCGCACGGTGATGTTCTCGACCTGGGTGCCGCCCACCAACTGCGCACGGGCAATCAGGACGTCGTCGGCGGGATGAAGGCGGATAAAGGGCGTGGCAGGGGGCTTGGTGGTGGTCGTCATGGAAGTCATCGTGAATGTATGGACGGTTGTACCCCAGTTAATAAAACATCTTGGGCAACCAGAGTACTGCCTTGGGGAAGTAGGTGATGATGCCCAGGCTTAGCAGCAAGGGCACCAGCCAGGGCAGTATGGCGACGGTGGTGCGCTCCACCGAGAGCTTGGCCACGCGCGCCAGTACAAACAGCACCATGCCCATGGGTGGGTGCAAGAGGCCGATCATGAGATTGAGCACCATCACCAGGCCGAAATGCACGGGGTCTATGCCCAGCTGCGCGGTGATGGGCAGCAGGATGGGCACCAGGATGGTGATGGCGGCGGTGGGCTCCAGGAAGCAGCCGACAAACAGCATCAGCAGGTTGGCCAGCAGCAAAAACACCCAGGGGCTCTGGGTAAAGCCCAGCACCCAGGCGGCGATCGCGGTGGTCACGCCGGTGGCCGTCAGCATCCAGCCGAAGATGGATGCGGCCGCCACGATGAACAGCACGGTGGAGGTGGTCTCGACGGTGTCCAGGCAGACCTTGATAAACATCTTGAACTTCAGCGCCTTGTACCACCAGAAGCCCAGCACCATGGCCCAGACGCAGGCCGCGATCGCGCCTTCGGTGGGTGTGAACAGGCCAGTCGTCATGCCGCCTATCAGCAGCACCGGCGTCATGATGGGCAGTACGGCCTCGAATTTAAAAATCTTGTCGAGCACGAACAGGGCGATAAGCCCTGCAATCACCGTGACCTGCGCCGGCGCGCCCGCAATGCTGATCAGCGCCCACAGCACCAGCGGCCAGGCCGCCACCACGCCCAGCTCTATCAGGGCTTTGCCCAGGCGGCTGGCTGAGAACTTGATGTCGGCACCCCATTTGTTCTTGTGGGCAAAGTAGGCCACCGTCAGCATCATCAGCACCGCCATCAACAGGCCCGGCAGCAGCCCGGCCAGGAACAGCGCGCCAATCGACACGTTGGCCATCATTCCGTAGATCACAAAGGGCAGGCTGGGCGGGATGATGGGGCCCAGCGTGGCCGAGGCGGCGGTCACGCCGACCGCGAATTCCGAGGAGTAGCCGTGCTCCTTCATGGCCTTGATTTCGATGGTGCCCAGGCCGGCCGCGTCGGCGATCGCCGTGCCGCTCATGCCGGCGAAGATCACCGAGCCCAGGACATTGACGTGGCCCAGGCCGCCCTTGAGCCAGCCCACCAGGGCCAGCGCGAAGTTGTAGATGCGGGTGGTGATGCCCGCGTTGTTCATGAGATTGCCGGCCAGGATGAAGAAAGGCACGGCCAGCAAGGGAAAGCTGTCTATGCCCGATACCATGCGGTGTATGACCACAAAGGGCGGCAGGTTGCCGGTGACCAGGATGTAGACCAGCGAGGCGCCCGCCATGGCGACGGCGACCGGTATGCCGGCACCCATGAAGATCAGGAAAAATATTTTGAGCATGATGATGAGGGGTCTGTCGCGTTCAGCGGTCTTGCATGGTGGATTCGGGGCGCTCCAGCACGCTGTAGCCGCGGCGGTAATGGACCAGCGCAACTTGCAGTGACCGGACCAGCATGGCGGCAAAGCCCAGCAGGCATACGCCGTAGACGATGTTCATGGGCAGGTCCACAATGGTCATGCGGGTCTGGTTGCCGATTTTTTCCATCATTTGAAAAGTCATGAACACCGCCGCGCCGTAAAAGGCGATGCGCAGCAGGTCCGTCAGCGTGGACATGATGCGGCCCATCTTTGCCGGCATGTGGCGGTAGAAAAAATCCACCTGGATGTGGTTGTTCTTGGCAACGCCTACGGCCGCGCCTATGAACACCACGGCGATCAGTTCATAACGCGCGATCTCCTCGGTCCACGCCGCCGAGTCGTTGAAAACATAGCGCGTGACGAACTGGTACAGCACCGTGGCGCCCAGCAGCCAGAAAAATGCCAGGGCCACCCAGCCCTCCGTCGTGGTGGCGGACAGGTCCACCACCTCGTCCTCGGTGTGGAATGAACCGTCGTCGCTGATGATTTTTTCGGTCATCTTGTTTCCTTAATCTTTCTCTTTGTGCAGCAGGGCGCCGGTAGTCACCCGGAAAGCGTAGCGAGCGGCCAGAGGTCGCGTCGAGAAGCGCAGCCGTACTTCCGTACGGCGAGCATCACAGGCGCGAGATCTGGCCGCGCAGTAGCTTTACGGGTGGCTACCGCAGATTGATGATGCGGTCGTAATCTGCCTGGCGGTAACCCAGGTCCGCAGGCGAAGTGCTCTTGAGCACCGCCGCCCGGAAGGCGTTCTTGTCGACCGTGATCACGTTGTTGCCTTTTTTCTTGAACTCATCAACCAGCCGTGCCTCGGAGGCGATGATTTCGCGCCCGGTTTTTTCGGCGGCTTCCAGCATCACGTCGCTGAAAATCTTTTTCTCATCCGCGGTCAGCTTGTTCCACAGCTGGCCCGACACCACTGTCAGCAGCGAATCGACGATGTGGCCGGTCAGTGAGATGTTCTTCTGCACTTCATAGAACTTCTTGGCTTCTATGGTGGGCAGCGGGTTTTCCTGCGCGTCCACCGTGCCGTTTTGCAGCGCCAGGTAGACCTCGGCAAAGGCAATCGGCGTCGGGTTGGCGCCCAGCGCCTTGGGAAAAGCCATATAGGCCGGCGCGTCGGGCACGCGGATCTTCAGGCCCTTCATGTCTTCAGGCTTGGTGATGGGGCGGGCCGCGCTGGAGGTCACATGGCGCGCGCCGTAGTAATTGAGCGCGGTGATGTGGTTGCCGCTCTTCTGGTCGTAGCCGGCGGCCAGTTCCCTGAACACATCGCTGTTGGCGAACTTGAGCTGGTGCTCGGCGTCGCGGAAGATGAATGGGAAGTAGCCGATGGCCAGCGGCGGGTAAGTGCGGCCGGCAAAACTCGCGCCGGTGAGGATGATGTCCACCGTGCCCAGGGTCAGGCCCTGGTTGATGTCGGCCTCTTTACCCAATGTGGAGGCCGGGAACACCTGGATCTCGTACTTGCCGTTGGTGCGCTTCTTGATCTCGTCGCCGGCCCAGACCGACCATTTGTGGAAAGGCTCGGAGGTCTCGTAAACGTGGGCCCATTTCAGTTTGGTCTGTGCCGATGCAAGGCCGGAAAAGCCCAGGGCGCCCGCCATCAGCGCGCAGGCGGCAATGGCTTTGACGGCGAATCGTTTGTTGTGGAATGCATTCATGGTTGTCTCCTCAAAGGGTGTGCTGGCATGAAAGGAAAAACCGGCCTGCGCGCCAGCGCGCAGGCCGTGAAGCCGGGGTCTGCCGCCCCGTTGTCTCCATGTTGCTTTAGTTCTTCAGGTTGAGCTTGGTCACCAGTTGCTTGAAGGTGTCGTTGTCGCGCACCATCTGCGCCTTGAAGGCGGGGCCGTCGGCATAGGCGTAGCCGAGGTTGAGCTTGTCCATGACCTCGCGCATGATGGGTTCTTCGGCGGCTTTTTTCGTCATGGTGCGGATGTACTCGACCACTTCGGGCGGCGTGCCCTTGGCCACGCCCAGGCCGCGCCAGGTGCCTATGGACAGGTCGATTTTGCGTTCCTTGAGCGTGGGCACGTTCTCAAAACCCTTGACACGCTGGTCGGCCATCACGCCCAGGATCTTGAGCTTGCCGGCGGCCACGTGCACCGCGACCTCCGCCGGGCTCACGCCCACGGCGTCCACATGGCCGCCCAGCAGCGCCAGCACGGCGGGGCCCGCGCCCTGGAAGGGGATGTGGCTGAACCTGGCGCCGGTTTTTTCTTCGAGCGAAGCGGCGGCCAAATGCCAGATGGAGCCGTTGCCGGCATTGCCCACCTTCACGTCGCTGCCGGGTTTTTTGGCGGCGGCGAGGAAGTCCTCAATCGTGTTGTAGGGTGAGTCAGCGCGCACGGTGATGGCGGCCGGGTCGGCGTTGAGGCGGGCGATCGGGATGAAGTCGTCCTGCGTGATCTTGGTGATGCCCAGGTGCGGGAGGATGGTCACCTCGACGAAAAGCATGGCGATCTTGTAGCCGTCCGGCTTGGCGTTCGCCACGTCGGCCAGGCCTATCGCGCCGCTGGCACCCGCCTTGTTGTAGACCACCAGCGGCTGGGTGGTGTATTTTTTGGCCGCTTCGGCATAGGCGCGCGCCAGCGAGTCGGTGCCGCCGCCGGGCTGGAAGGCCACCATCACTTCAATCGGCTTGTTCGGGTAGGGCTGGGCCGTGGCGATGGCGCACAGGCCCGTAGACAGCAGCAGCGCCGCAGCCAGTCGCCTGGTGTGGGTCAGGAAATTCATGTTTGTCTCGCTTTCTTTTCTTGTAGTGCCAAGTTGCGGTTGAGGGAAATCTCCGGGTGCGGGAATGCTTCTTCTTATTTTTTGGGTGTCTTCTGTTGCGTGGTCCGGCGCCAGCTCACGCTGAAGCGCTTGTGCGAATGGTCCATGTGTTCATGCATGGCCGCGCGCGCGGCGTCAGGGTCGTGGTTGCGCACCGCCTCATAAATGGCCCGGTGCTCCGCGATGGCCGAGCGCCAGGATTCCACGGTTTCAAAATGGCCGCCCAAACGTTCGAACAGCGGGCCGCGCCGCGAATCCCAGAAGCGCTGTACGGTTTCGATCAGCACCACATTGCCGCAGGACTCGACGATGGCAGTGTGAAAAGCCCGATCGCCTTCCAGCGGCAGCACGCCGCGGTCGGCATCGGCCTGCATGCTGGCGATGGCTTTGGCCATCGCCTCTATGTGCTTGCGCTTGGCCTGGGTGGCGGCCATGGCGGCGACTTCGCCCTCCACCACGCGGCGCGCGCGTATCAGTTCCAGCGGGCCCCATTCGTCGGGTGGTATTTCCCCGGCCCGGCCGTTGCCGGTACCGGGCGCGCCGCTGCGGTCCAGCACATAGACGCCGGAGCCGGTGCGCACCTCGACCCAGCCCTCGACTTCCATCGCGATCAGCGCCTCGCGCACCGAGGGCCGGCTCACGCCCAGCTGGCGCGCCAGGTCGCGCTCGGCCGGCAGGCGCGCGCCCACGGCCCATTCGCCGGCCGAGATCAGCGCGCGCAGCTGCTCGGCGATCTGGCGGTACAGGCGTTGCGGTTCGACGGTCTGCAGGGGCATGGATGGAAGAAAGGGGGCGAGGAAGAACGGCTTAAGGGTAAGCCAGAATTGGACAAGTGGTCAGACCAATTGATAATCCCATGAAACCCCCGGGACAGCATCCGGCAAAACCCTGTAGGAGCATTGATGAGACTTGAAGGAAAGAAGGCACTGATTACCGCGGCCGGCCAGGGCATTGGGCGCGCCAGCGCGCTGGCGCTGGCGGCTGAAGGCGCGCAGGTCTGGGCCACCGACCTGAACCCCAAGCTGCTGGAAAGCTACAAAAGCGTGGCCAACATCACCGCGCTGCCGCTGGATGTGCTCGACAAGGCCGCTATCCACAAGCTGGTGGGCGGCTTGCCGGCGCTGGATGTGCTGTTCAACTGCGCGGGCTTTGTGCACGGCGGCACGGCGCTGCAGGCCACCGACGAAGAGCTGGAGTTCGCCTTCCAGCTCAATGTGCGCGCGCAGTTCTGGATGATCCAGGCCGTGCTGCCGAAAATGCAGGCCCAAAAACGCGGCAGCATCATCAACATGGCCAGCGTCTGCGGCAGCATCAAGGGCTTGCCCAACCGCTTTATCTACGGCACGACCAAGGCCGCGGTGATTGGCCTCACCAAAAGCGTGGCGGCCGACTTTGTGGCCGACGGCGTGCGCTGCAACGCGATTTGCCCCGGCACCGTCGACACCCCTTCGCTGCAGGACCGCATCAACGCCAACGCCGACCCGGTGGAGGCGCGCAAGGCCTTTATCGCGCGCCAGCCGCTGGGGCGATTGGCCCAGGCGCATGAAATCGCGCCGCTGGTCACCTTCCTGGCCAGCGACGAATCCGCCTTTGTGACCGGCCAGGCCTACAACATCGACGGCGGCATCACCATATGAACCAGCTCGACCTGAAAGGTCGGCACACGGTGATCACGGGCGGCGCGGTCGGCCTGGGTTTTGCGATTGCCCAGCGCATGCTGGCCTCGGGCGCAACCGTCACCTTGTGGGATATCAAGCCCGAGGCGCTGGAGAAAGCAAAGTCCAGCCTGGGCGCCGGCGTGCACACCGTGGCGGTTGACGTCGCCAGCCATGCGAGCGTGGTGGAGGCGGTCAAACAAACGGTCGCCCACAACCCGGCCATAGATGCGCTGGTCAACTCGGCCGGCATCACCGGCCCCAACGTCAAGCTCTGGGACTACCCGCCCGAACAGTGGATGCAGGTGCAGCAGGTCAACCTCAACGGCCTGTTCTTCTGCTGCCGCGAAGTCGTGCCGCACATGCGCGCGCGCAACTACGGGCGCATCGTCAACATCGCCTCGGTCGCCGGCAAGGAAGGCAATCCCAACGCCAGCGCCTACAGTGCCAGCAAGGCGGCGGTGATCGCGCTGACAAAATCGCTGGGCAAGGAACTCGCCGACACCGGCGTGCGCGTCAATTGCGTGACGCCGGCCGCTGTGAAAACCCCGATTTTTGAGCAGATGACACCCGAGTTCATACAGTTCATGCTCTCGAAAATCCCCATGGGCCGCTTCGGCACGCCCGATGAGGTGGCTGCCATGGTCAGCTGGCTGTGCACCGAGGATTGTTCTTTTTCGACGGGCGCGGTGTTCGACCTTTCGGGCGGCCGCTCCACTTACTGACTTCACCGATTCACTCAAAAAGGAAAACCATGAAACTCGTTCGTTATGGCAACCCCGGCAAGGAAAAACCCGGCCTCATCGATGCCAATGGCAAGCTGCGCGACCTGAGCAGCGTCATCAAGGACATAGGCCCCGACCAGCTCGGCGACGCCGCACTGGCCAAACTGGCCAAACTCAAGACCGACAAGCTGCCGCTGGTCAAGGGCTCGCCGCGCTACGGCAGCCCCATCACCGGCACGCGCAAATTCATCGCCATAGGCCTGAACTACGCCGACCATGCCGCCGAATCGGGCTTGCCGATTCCGGCAGAGCCCGTCGTCTTCATGAAGGCCACCAGCTGCATCCAGGGACCCAACGATCCCATCATGCTGCCCAAGAACTCGGTCAAGACCGACTGGGAAGTCGAACTCGGCGTGATCATCGGCAAGCAGGCGCGTTACGTCTCGCAAAAAGAGGCGCTCAACCACGTGGCCGGCTACTGCACCATCAACGACGTCAGCGAACGCGAATTCCAGATCGAGCGCGGCGGCACCTGGGACAAGGGCAAAGGCTGCGACACCTTCGGCCCCCTGGGCCCCTGGCTGGTCACGCGCGACGAAGTGCCCAACCCGCAAAAGCTGTCGATGTGGCTGGAAGTCAACGGCAAGCGCGTGCAAAACGGCAGCACCAAGACCATGATCTTCAGCGTCGCCAAGATCATCAGCTACGTGAGCCAGTTCATGACCCTGGAGCCCGGCGACGTGATCACCACCGGCACGCCGCCCGGCGTGGGCCTGGGCATGAAGCCGCCGGTTTTCCTGAAGAAGGGCGACACGATGTCGCTGGGGATTGAGGGCTTGGGCGAGCAGCACCAGACCGTGGTGCCATTCAAGCTGTAAGCATGCGACGACGGGTGATTGCGCGGGCCGGCGCCTGCGTAATCGCCTGTAATCGACTGGCAGTGTTTTCCGCCGGAATATTGGTCTCCCTGAAACTGATATGGAGCCAACATGCCAAACCAAGTCCTTGATCGTGGCCACACCGCAAACCTTGGGGCCAACACCGTCCCCGGCAACCTCCAATTGATAGGCGTAGGCGCCAGCTACACCATCGCTATCAATGGAGGTGCGCCAGTCGCTCATGTCATCGCAGTCGGCCACGTCGATACTTACCCGATCAACAACCAGCCTGTTTCCGTCACGAACACCACGGGCGCTGCAGGCCCGGCAAACATGACGTTGAGCTGGTAGCGGGTGCCCCGGTGCGGGCCGCCCCTCAAGGGAAACGGGCCACACAGAGTAAATAGATAAAACCAAGCTCGGCGGGGCGGGTTTACCCTCCCTGCGGTTAGAAGAGGGTCCCTATAAACAGGCACCCAACAACCCCGGCTTGCCCATGGTCATCAAAGTGTTGCAAAATAGAACGACCGTTCGTTTTATTTTGTAACCACCATGTCCGTCACAGAACTCCCAGCGAAAGCCCCCCGCGCCCCGGCCGTGGGCAGCGCCGTGGCCAAGAGCCAGCAAAAAGGCCAGCAGACCAAGGCGGCCATTGTGGATGCGGCCCTGGGCTTGGCCACGCAGATCGGGCTGGAGGGCCTGAGCATAGGCGCGCTGGCCGAGGTCATGCGCATGAGCAAGTCCGGCGTGTTCGCCCATTTCGGCTCGCGCGAGGAATTGCAGATCTCGGTGATCCGCGAATACCACGTGCGTTTCGAGGAGGAAGTCTTCTTCCCGGCCCTGCAGCAGCCGCGTGGCCTGCCGCGCCTGGCGGCCTTGTTCCATAACTGGATGAAACGCACTTCGCTCGAAATTGACTCGGGCTGCTTGTACATCAGCGGCGCGGTCGAGTTTGACGACAGGCCGGGCCCGGTGCGCGATGCGCTGGCGGGCTCGGTGCGCACCTGGCTGGCGGCCATGTACCGCGCGGTGGTGCAGGCCAAGGAAGCCGGTCATTTGCGGCCCGATGCCGACGAGCACCAGATGGCGTTTGAAATCCACGGCCTGATCCTGGCGTTGCATTACGAGGCCCGCTTCCTGAAGACGCCGGGTTCCATGGACCGCGCCAACACGGGCTTTGCCAACATTCTGGCGCGCTACGGCAGCGATGCCGCCGCGCCTTCTACTTCCGCCACCCCGAAGAAATCTTCGGGCAAGGCATCCCCTTCCAAACCAATTTAACGCTAAAGGACCTCCACAATGCCCCAGTACAGCCCGCCCCTGCGCGACATGCAATTCGTCATGCACGAAGTGCTCAAGGTCACCGATGAATTCAAGGCCATCCCCAAGCATGCGGATGTCGATGCGGACACCATCAACGCGGTGCTCGAGGAAGCCGGCAAGTTCGCCGCCGAAGTGACCTTCCCGCTGAACATCAGCGGCGACGAAGAGGGCTGCAAGCTCGACAAAACCACGCACGAAGTCACGCCACCCAAGGGCTTCAAGGAAGCCTATGCCAAGTACGTTGAAGGCGGCTGGGCCGCGCTGAGCTGCGACCCGGAATACGGCGGCCAGGGCCTGCCTTTTGTGGTGAACCAGTGCTTGTACGAAATGCTCAACTCGGCCAACCAGGCCTGGACCATGTATCCGGGCCTGTCGCATGGCGCCTATGAAGCCCTGCATGCCCACGGCACCGACGAGCAGAAAAAACTCTACCTGCCCAAGCTGACCAGCGGCGAATGGACCGGCACCATGTGCCTGACCGAACCGCATTGCGGCACCGACCTGGGCCTGCTGCGCACCAAGGCTGAGCCGCAGCCCGACGGCACCTACCGCCTCACCGGCAACAAGATCTTCATCAGCGCCGGCGAGCACAACATGGCCGCCAACATCGTGCACCTGGTGCTGGCCCGCCTGCCGGACGCGCCCCAGGGCAGCAAGGGCATCAGCCTGTTCGCCGTACCCAAGTTCAACGTCGGCAAGGACGGCGCCATCGGTTCGCGCAACGGCATTTACTGCGGCGGCCTGGAGCACAAGATGGGCATCCACGGCAACGCCACCGCGCAGATGGTGCTGGAAGGCGCCGTTGGCACCATGGTGGGCGCGCCCAACAAGGGCCTGGCCGCGATGTTCGTGATGATGAACGCCGCCCGCCTGGGCGTGGGCAACCAGTCGCTGGGCCTGACCGAGGTGGCCTACCAGAACGCGCTGGCCTATGCCAAGGACCGCATCCAGATGCGTTCGCTGTCCGGCGTCAAGGCCAAGGACAAGCCGGCCGACCCCATCATCGTGCACCCCGACGTGCGCAAGATGCTGCTGACGGCCAAAGCCTACGCCGAAGGCGGCCGGGCCCTGGCGATCTACTGCACGCTGCTGCTGGACAAGGAACTGCACCACCCAGACGAGAAAGTGCGCAAGGACTCCGGCGAAATCGTTGCCCTGCTCACCCCCATCGTGAAAGCCTTCCTGACCGACAACGGCCATATCTCCACCAATGCCTGCATGCAGGTCTTCGGCGGCCACGGCTTCATTAAAGAGTGGGGCATGGAGCAATTTGTGCGCGACAACCGCATCAACATGATTTATGAAGGCACCAACACCATCCAGTCGCTGGACCTGCTGGGCCGCAAGATCCTGGGCAACAACGGCGCCACGCTGAAGAAATTCGGCAAGGTGATCGCCGCGCTGATCGCCGAGGAAGGCGTCAACGAGAAGATGGCCGAGTTCATCAACCCGCTGGCCTACCTGGCCGACCAGATGACCAAGTTCACTACCGAGCTGGGCTTCAAGGGTTTCCAGAACCCCGACGAAGTGGGCGCAGCTGCCGTCGACTACCTGCGCGTGGCCGGCCACCTGGTGTTCGGTTACTTCTGGGCCTTGATGGCGCAGACCGCGCTGCGCGAAATCGCCGCCGGCAACACCGACAAGTTCTATGTGGCCAAGCTGCAGACCGCGCGTTTTTACTTCGCCAAGCTGTTCCCCGAGACCGCGACGCTGATGCGCACCGCGCGCGCCGGCAGCAAGTCCCTGATGGAAACCGACGAAGCGCTGGCTTGAGCTTATTGTCCCTACCCACTGGAGGCACCATGAAACGCAAACTGCTGATCCTGGCCCTGGGCCTTGTCTCGATTTCCGCGCTTGCCCAGAACACGCCGGTCGGCTTGTGGCGCGGCTTCGACGAAAAAACCGGTGATCCCAAATTCGAAGTCCGTATCGCAGAAGCCGGCGGTGTGCTGAACGGCAAAGTCGAAAAGCGCATGTCCCCCGGCGTCAAGCCCGACGACGTTTGCACCGAATGCACCGATGACCGCAAGGACAAGCCACGCCTGGGCCTGGAAATCATTCGCGGCGCCAAAAAGTCGCCCGACGGCGATGTCTGGGAAGGCGGCAAGATCCTGGACCCGGACAGCGGAAAAAGCTACTCCCTCAAGATGACCCCGATTGAAGGCGGCAAGAAGATGGAAGTGCGCGGATCCATAGGCCCGTTCGGCCGCACCCAGACCTGGACGCGTTTGCCATGAATGCCATAAAAGCGAGGGGCTGCCATGGGTGAAGCAATTTCCCGCCTGCGGTCCATGACTTTTGGCGAGGCTGCAAGCACCCCGCCGCCCGCGCGCCGCTGGTATGGGCATTACCTGCTCAAGAAGCCGTTTTTCGGCCGCTTCATGAAACCCTGGCGCTGGCCCGCCGACGTGCCGCAGGAAGGATGGGAGCGGGTGCGCATCACCAGCCGCAGCACCAGCCGGCTCGAGGCCATCGTCGCACGCACGCTGCTGCCTCCGCGCGGCGTCGTGGTGTGCGCCCATCCCATGGGTTATGCCTGCAAAGGTTTCTGGCTGCGCCACGGCCATGCCCAGGCACTGCTCGATGCCGGCTTTCATGTGGTGGCTTTCGACTTCAACGGCTTTGGCGAAAGCCCATCGACCAATTTTGATTTCCCCGGCGATGTGTTGTCGGTGGGCAATTGGGCACGTGGCGCGTTTGCCGGCCTGCCGGTGCATGCGCTGACGGCCTCCTTCGGCGCGATGAACACGCTGAGTGCGATAGCCGAGGCGGATTTCCCTTACGACAAGGTGGTGGCTGAAGGCTGCTCGCCCACGCTGCCCGATTTCTGGAAAGCTTACCCCTTTGCCCATGCGGTACTCAATATCAGCCGGCGTATCAGTCCGCAAGCCGAGTTGCGCCTGCGGCCCGTGCACCACCTGGCCAGGATGCGCGACGTGGACGTGTTGCTGATCCACAGCCGGGTCGACCGCTGGACGCCGGTGCATTTCGGCGACGCCCTGCAACAGGCCGCCTCGCGGCCGGAGCGCATTCAGCGCGTGATCCTCGACAAGGCCGAGCATACCCACGGCATGCGCGACGAGCCGCAGCGCTACTTGAGCGCGGTGCTCGAATTTTTCAACCAGTCATCCCCAACAAGGTCTTAACCATGTCACGATTCCAAGTCAAAAAAGTCGCCGTGCTCGGCGCCGGCGTCATGGGTGCGCAGATTGCCGCCCACCTGATCAACGTCAAGGTGCCGGTGGTGCTGTTCGACCTGCCCGCCAAGGAAGGTCCCAAGAACGGCATCGTCATCAAGGCGGTCGAAGGCCTGAAGAAACTCAAGCCGGCCCCGCTGGGGGTGCCCGAGGACGCGGCGTTGATCCAACAGGCCAACTACGAAGAGAACATGGAGCTGCTGCGCGAATGCGACCTCGTCATCGAGGCGATTGCCGAGCGCATGGACTGGAAGACCGACCTGTACCACAAGATCGCGCCTTTCATCGCCGACGGCGCCATCGTGGCCAGCAATACCTCTGGCCTGTCCATCACCAAGCTCAGCGAGGCTTTGCCTGAATCCATCAAGCCGCGTTTTTGCGGCATCCACTTCTTCAACCCACCGCGCTACATGACGCTGGTGGAATTGATCAACACGCCGACCACCGAACCCAAGGTGCTGGACGACCTGGAAGCCTTTGTCACCAGCGCGCTGGGCAAGGGCGTGATACGCGCCCACGACACACCCAACTTCATCGCCAACCGTGTGGGCATCGCCAGCATGCTGGCCACCATCAAGGAGGCCGAAGCCTTCAAGCTCAGCTACGACGTGGTCGACGACCTGACCGGCAAGAAGCTGGGCCGCGCAAGCTCGGGCACCTTCCGCACCGCCGACGTCGTGGGCCTGGACACCATGGCCCACGTCATCAAGACGCTGCAGGACAACCTGGGCCCCGGCAAGGTCGAAGACCCGTTCTCCGACATCTACGGCACGCCGCCGGTGCTGGCCAAGCTGCTGGAATCCAAAAGCCTGGGCCAGAAGACCGGCGCCGGTTTCTACAAAAAACAAGGCCGCGACATCCTGCGCCTGGACCCGGAGAGCATGGAATACGTGCCTGCCGGCGCCAAGGCCAATGAAGTTGTCGGCCGCATGCTCAAAAAGCCCGCGGGCGAGCGCCTGAAGCTGTTGCGCGAAGCCGAGGGCGCCGAAGCGCGTTTCCTCTGGGCCATTTTGCGCGACCAGTTCCACTACGCCGCCGTGCACCTCGAAAGCATTGCCGAAACCGCGCGCGACATCGACTTCGCGATGCGCTGGGGCTTTGGCTCCAAGCAGGGCCCCTTCGAGCTCTGGCAACAGGCCGGCTGGAAGCAGGTCGCGACCTGGATACAGGAAGACATTGACGCCGGCAAGGCCCTGTCCAAGGCGCCGCTGCCCGAATGGGTGTTCAAGGGCCCGGTGGCCGAGGCCGGCGGCGTGCACACGCCAGAGGGCTCGTGGAGCGCTTCGGCCAAAAAATTCATCCCGCGCCGCAAGCTGCCGGTGTACGAGCGCCAGTTCTTCCCCGAGGACGTGCTGGGCTCGAAGGCGCCCGCGTTCGAGACGGCCGGCACCACCTTGCATGAGGACGACGCGATACGCCTCTGGACGCTGGGCGGTGCGAACGATGACGTGCTGATCGCCAGCATCAAGACCAAGATGCACGCCATCAGCCCCGACGTGGCCGAGGGCCTGGCCATGGGCGTGGACCTGGCCGAGAAAAGCTACAAGGGCATGGTGATCTGGTCCAACGACGAGATGTTCTCGGCCGGCGCCGACCTGCAGGCCATGCTGCCGGCCTTCATGATGGGCGGCGCCAAGGCCATCGAAGGGGCCGAGGCCGAGCTGCAGAACGTGATGCTCAAGCTGCGCTACGCGGCCGTGCCCGTGGTGTCGGCGATTCGCGGCATCGCGCTGGGCGGTGGCTGCGAAATGGCGGTGCATTCGGCCAAACGGGTGGCCGCGATGGAAAGCTACATCGGCCTGGTGGAAGTCGGCGTGGGCCTGGTGCCCGGCGCCGGCGGCCTGGCTTACATTGCCCGCCGTGCCGCGGAAAACGCCAGCACCTCGACCAACAAGGACATCCTGCCTTTCCTGACCGAAGGTTTCACCGCCGCGGCCATGGCCAAGGTCGGCACCAGCGCGATTGAAAGCCGCAAGATCGGCTATTTGCTCGACAGCGACGTGATCGTGCCGAACAAGGATGAGCTGCTGTTTGTCGCGCTCAACGAGGCACGTGCGCTGTTCAACTCGGGCTACCGTGCGCCGCACAAACGCCAGTTCCCGGTGGTGGGCCGCAACGGCCTGGCCACCATCAAGGGCCAGCTGGTCAATATGCGCGACGGCGGTTTTATCAGCGCCCACGACTTCCACATCGCCAGCCTGATCGCGGGTGTGGTCTGCGGCGGCGACGTGGATGCCGGCACCTTGGTGACGGAAGAGTATTTGATGACGCTGGAGCGCAAGGCCTTCTGCTCGCTGCTCGAACACCCCAAGACCCAGGAACGGATCATGGGAATGATGAGCACCGGAAAACCGGTCCGTAACTGATGAACGATTACTCACCCAACCGCCTGGCGCGGCAACTGCAGCGGCTCGATGAAGTGCCGGCCTTCGCGCGCCCCTGGTTTCGCAGCGTGGTGCTGCGCCGCGCCGTGCCGTTTACCGGCACCGCCGGCCTGGACTTCCTCGAAATGGGCACGGGCCGGGTCGAGATCGGCATCAAAAACGAGAAGAAGGTGCAAAACCACATAGGCGGCGTGCACGCCTCGGCCATGAACCTGCTGGCGGAAACCGCCACCGGCATGGTGGTGGGCATGAATGTGCGCGACGACTGCATCCCGCTGGCCAAGGAACTCAAGATGGCGTTCAAAAAGCGCGCCACCGGCGCCCTGCGCGCCGTGGCCACGCTGAGCGACGAACAGCGCGCGGCCATGCGGGCCAGCGACAAGGGTGAAGTCAAGGTGCCGGTCACCGTGACCGATGAGGCCGGTGTCAACCCGGTGGAATGCGAATTTGTCTGGGCCTGGATTCCCTCCGGCCCGCGGAAAAGTTAACCGAGAAATTGAAGGAAACCATCATGGCCAAACAAGTCCAGGAAGCCTACATCGTTGCCGCCACGCGCACGCCCATAGGGCGCTCGCACAGGGGCTATTTCCGCAACACGCGGCCCGACGACCTGCTGGTCAAGGCGCTGCAGGCCGCGCTCGCGCAAGTGCCCTCGCTGGACCCGAAAGCGATTGAAGACATTATTTGCGGCTGCGCGATTCCCGAAGGCCCACAAGGCCTGAACGTGGCGCGCATAGGCGCGGTGCTGGCCGGCCTGCCGACCAGTGTGGGCGGCATCACCGTCAACCGTTTTTGCGCCTCGGGCCTGTCGGCCATCCAGATGGCGGCCGACCGCATCCGCGTGGGCGAAGCCGACGTGATGATTGCCGCCGGCACCGAAAGCATGAGCATGGTGCCCATGTCGGGCAACTCGCCTTCGCTGTCGCCCAATATGTTCATGAACGACGAGAACGTCGGCATCGCCTACGGCATGGGCTTGACGGCCGAGAAGGTGGCGCAGCAGTGGAAGGTCTCGCGCGAGGCGCAGGACCAGTTCGCGCTGGAGTCCCACCTCAAGGCCATCAAGGCCCAGCAGGCCGGCGAGTTCAGCAATGAAATCACGCCCGTCGAAGTGACCGACCGCACGGCCAACCTGGAGACCGGCGAGGTGGTCGCCAAGACCCGCACCGTGAGCCTGGACGAAGGCCCGCGCCCCGACACTTCCCTCGAAGGCCTGGCCAAGCTCAAGACGGTGTTTGCCGCGCGCGGCTCGGTCACCGCCGGCAACAGCTCGCAGACTTCCGACGGCGCAGGCGCGCTGGTGCTGGCCAGCGAAAAAGCGGTCAAGCAGTTTGGTCTCAAGCCGCTCGCGCGTTTTGTGAGCTACGCCGCCAAGGGCGTGCCGCCTGAAATCATGGGCATTGGACCGATTGAGGCCATCCCGGCCGCCCTGCGTTATGCGGGCCTGAACCAGGACGACATGGACTGGATCGAGTTGAATGAAGCCTTTGCCGCACAGTCGCTGGCCGTGATCAACACGCTCAAGCTGGATCCGGCCAAGGTCAACCGCATGGGCGGCGCGATTGCGCTGGGCCATCCGCTGGGCGCGACGGGAGCGATCCGCGCGGCTACCGTGATTCATGCGCTGCATCGCCACCAGCTTAAATACGGCATGGTCACGATGTGCGTAGGCATGGGCCAGGGAGCAGCAGGTATTTTCGAGCGGGTGTGAGGCTGCTGCGCTCTTGAGGCCGTCGTGGGTGAGGCTGTGGCGTTGAGTTGAGTTAGTTGACGGTAATCGCTGATAACTTTCAGGAGACATCGATGCAAATCCAGACTCTAGCAACAGGCCCATCGCAGCTCTCGCTGCGGGTCTACGACGTCACGCAAGCCGCCCACACCAGTGTGGTGATTGGCGGCGCCATGGGCGTGCGGCAACACTACTACGCGCCGTTTGCGCAGTGGCTGTCCAGCCAGGGTTTTCGTGTCACGACCTTTGACTACCGCGGCTCGGGCGACTCGCTGCCGGCCACGGCCAGTGGCAGCCTGCGCGGCTTCAAGGCCGACCTGCTGGACTGGGCCGGCGATTACGAGGCCGTGGTCGATGCGGCCAAGGCGGCCTTGCCCGATGCGCCGCTTTACCTGCTGGGCCACAGCCTGGGTGCGCAGCTGCCGGGCTTTCTCAAGAACCAGCACAAGATTGACGGCTTGGTCAGCATCGCGGCCGGCAGCGGCTACTGGCGCGACAACGCGCCTCAGCTCAGGCGCATGATTTTGTACTTCTGGTACGTGCTGGTGCCGCTGGCGACGCGGCTCTTTGGTTATTTCCCGGGCCGTTCGCTGCGCAAGGTCGGCGATCTGCCGGCCGGCGTAATGATGCAGTGGCGCAAATGGTGTTTGAACCCGCAGTACAGCGTGGGCGCCGAGGGCGAAAGCGCGCGCCTGAGTTACGGCAAGGTCAGCTTCCCGGTCACGGCGCTGTCCATCGCCGACGACGAGCTGATGACCTGGCGCGGCACGCAAAACCTGATCAACCTGTACGCCAACGCGCCGCGCACCTTTGAGCGCATCACGCCGGCGGACCTGAAGGTCAAGCGCATAGGCCATTTCGGATTCTTCCGTGAGCAATTCAATAGCACCCTGTGGCCGCACGCCCAGCAAATCATCGAAGGCATGGCCGGCGTCGCCAGGACGACGGCCTGAGCCGCGAAGCCGGGGCACACTTGAGGACATGACCAACACGCATTCTTTTGACAAGGCGTTGCGGCTTGAAGCCGCAGGCGCCGACAGGCCAGACACCTGGCTGGGCCACAGCAGCCCTGATTACTGGAACATGGTGGGGCCGTTTGGCGGCACCACGGCGGCCACGGCCCTGCGCGCCATCCTGCTGCACCCGGCCTTGCTGGGCGAGCCGGTGGCGCTGACGGTGAATTACGCGGCCGCCATGGCCGAGGGGCCCTTCAGCGTGACCGCCAAGCCGGTGCGCACCAACCGCTCCACCCAGCACTGGACGGTGGAACTGTCGCAGGACGGCGATGCCGCAGGCGCCGTGATGACGGCCACGGCCGTCACGGCGGTGCGCCGCGAGACCTGGAGCCTCAACGACACGCCCATGCCCGCGGTGACGCTGGCCGATGCGACGGGCCGATTGCGTTTTGCCACTTCGGCCTGGACTAACCGCTACGACATGCGGCCAGTGCGCGGCGTGATCCCGCGGGTCTGGGACGGCAGCGGCGTGGACAGCCTCACGCAGCTCTGGGTGCGCGACGACCCGCCGCGCCCGCTGGACTTCCCGGCGCTGGCCGCCATGTCCGATGTGTTCTACCCGCGCGTCTGGCTGCGCCGCGCCACGCGCGTGCCGGCCGGTACGGTCTCCATCACGACCTACTTTCATGCCGACGGCCGGCAGCTTGCCGAATGCGGCGACGGTTTTTTGCTGGGCCAGGCCAAGGCCCAGGCTTTTCGCAACGGCTTTTTCGACCAGACGGCGCAGCTGTGGAGCGAAGCCGGCGTGCTGCTGGCCACCAGCACGCAGGTCGTTTATTACAAGGAATGAGCAGGACCTGCGCGCAGCTTCTCAGGCCCCTACACTTGGCGTCTCAACGGAAAACACCATGAATACTCCCACCCCTATTTCCACCGGCAGCATCCCCGAAATCCTGAGCCACGTCGACGCTGGCGTGATGACCATCACGCTGAACCGCCTGGACAAGAAAAACTCCATCACCTCCGCCATGTACGGCGCCATGGCCGACGCGCTGGAATCGGCCAACCATGACGCGGCGGTGCGCGCCGTGGTGATCCAGGGCCATGAAACGATTTTTTCCGCCGGCAACGACATCGCCGATTTTCTGAACAAGCCGCCCGCAACGCAGGACTCGCCGGTGTTCCGCTTCCTGCGCGGCATCAGCAGCTTTCCCAAGCCGCTGGTGGCCTCGGTGTGCGGCCCGGCCGTGGGCATAGGCACCACGCTGCTGCTGCACTGCGACCTGGTGTATGCCGGTGACAATGCTGCTTTCTCCATGCCTTTTGTGAATCTGGGCCTGTGCCCCGAAGCGGCGTCCAGCTTGCTGGTGCCCCAGCTCATGGGTTACCCACGCGCGGCCGAGGCGTTGCTGCTGGGCGAACCCTTCATGGCCGAGACCGCGCTCGAAATCGGCCTGATCAACCGCATCGTGCCGCCCACCGAAGCCAATGCGCTGGCACAGCGGCAAGCACAGAAGCTGGTCGCCAAGCCGCTGAGCGCGCTGATGGAAACCAAGCGCCTCATGAAAAAGGGCAATGCCACCCTGGTGGCCGAGCGCATGGCCGAAGAGGGCGCGAGTTTCGGCCGCATGCTGGGCGAGCCGGCGGCGCGCGAGGCGTTTTCGGCTTTCCTGGGCAAGCGCAAGCCGGACTTCAGCGAAGTCTGAATCTTGCTCCTTCCCCCCAGCGGGGGAAGGAGTCACACGGAAGACAAAGACACCCGCCGCCGGGTCTATGCGGTGCGTTGCCGCCTGGTCGCCGGCTTGCGAGCCTTGGCCTGCGGATCTGATTGCCGGATGGATTCCGCGGTCAGGCGCAGGCAGGCCATCAACTGCTCGCTGCTGGGCGTCAAGCGCCGGCCCCGCACGGTGATGAGCCCTATGGGCGGCAGCTCAATCGGAACCTCGATAGCCAGGACATCGAACAAACCCTCCCGCTGGAAGTGCAGGGCGACCGAGCGCGCCAGGAATCCGGCCGCGTCACGCTGCTGTACAAAGGTGCTCAGTGCCAGGAAGGACGATGTCTCGATGATGTCGCTGGGCGGGTTCAGGCCGTGGCGGAAAAAAGTCTGTTCGAGCTTCACGCGCAGCGATGCCCAGGGCGGGGGCAGCACGCAGGGCATGCCGGCCAGGTCGTTCCAGCCCGGTTTTTTTCGGCGCATGAGCGCATGGCCGTGTTTGACCACGGCCACCATGGGCTCGTCGAACAGCGCCTCCGTCACCAGGTCGGGGGCGGCGTAGCCGGGCTCCAGGCGGCCGACGAACAGGTCCAGCTCGCCCATGCGCAGCCGGGGCAACAGCCGCGTCAGGTCGCCTTCTTCGACCAGTACGGTCGCCAGGGTTGAACGCTGCTTGAGCAGCTTGACGGCGCCCGCCAGCAGCACGGGCATGGCCACCACCATGGCGCCCACACGCGTGCGTCCGGCCGCGCCGCTGGCCACGGCGGCAATCTCGTCGCGCGTGCGCTCGTACTCGGCCAGCACCGAACGCGCAAACCGGATCAAGGCCTGGCCGCTGGAGGTCGGCTCGGTGCCTCGGGTGGAGCGGTCGAACAAGGTCAGCTCAAGCATGCTCTCGACTTCCGAAAGCATTTTCGACACGGCCGGTTGGCTGACCGACAGGAACTCGGCGGTCCGGCCCAGGTGTCGGAACTGGTCCAGTGCCACCAGCAATTGCAGATGGCGCAGCTTGATGTTGGAACGCAGGGCGCGGTCTATCTGGGTCATGAATCATGTTAACCGAAAGGTTATGAAGTGATTCTGAAATTCGATTAGATTGTTATGAGGAAGGCGACAAGAATCGGGGAACAAAAAAAAACACGACAAGGGGCAGCAACCGCTGTCTCCAACGCGCTGACAGCGTCCACCCAGAGGCAGACAAACCCCATGAAACCGTCCCCCCGGCTTTCCCCTTCGCTTTCCCTTTCTTCATTCAGTGCCAGGCGCCGCAGCCTGTTGATCGGCAGTGCCGCGATTGGCGCCGCGGCGCTGACCAAACCTTTGCTTGCCGCCGCCCAGGGCTATCCCGAGCGGCCCCTGACTTTCATCTGCCCCTGGCCCGCGGGCGGCACCGCCGACCAGTCCATGCGCGCCCTGTGCCAGGTCGCCTCGCGCGTGCTGGGCCAGGCCATCGCGGTGGAAAACAAGGTGGGTGCTTCCGGCATGATCGGTACCCGGGCCATGGCCTCCGCCAAGCCCGACGGCTACACCATCGGCCAGGTTCCGATTTCCGTCACGCGCTTTTCGCAGCTGGGTACCTTGCGGCTGGACCCGCTCAAGGATCTGACCTACCTGGCCCGCACCTCGGGCCAGACTTTCGGCATGGCCGTCCCCGCGGAATCGCGCTTCAAGTCGTTGCAGGAGCTCGTCGCGTTTGCCAAGGCCAACCCCGGCAAGCTGAGTTATGCCCACGCGGGCGTCGGCGGCGCCACGCATGTGGGCATGGAAGAGTTCGCGCTGGCCGCGGGCATCCAGTTCAACCATGTCCCCTACAAGGGCGGCGCCGAGGCGCTGCAGGCCGTGCTCGGAGGGCATGTGGACTTGCTGGCCGATTCCAGTTCCTGGGCGCCGCACGTCGAGGCGGGCAAGCTCAGGCTGCTGGCCACCTGGGGCGAACGCCGCGCTTCGCGGTTCAAGGATGCGCCCACGCTCAAGGAGCTGGGCTACAACGTCGTGGTCGACGCACCCAACGGCATAGGCGCGCCCAAAGGCCTGGACCCGGCCGTCGCGATGAAGCTGCGCGAGGCCTTCCGTGTGGCCGTGGCCAGCCCCGAGTTCAAGCAGGTGGCTGACAGGATAGACGCGCCGGTGCTTTACCTGGACGGTCCCGACTACGAAAAATACGTGGCCGCCATGTACCAGAAAGAAACCACCCTGATCGACAAGCTCAGGCTCAAGGAATTGATGAAGAGCTAGGAGCTCCGCGTCAAACGCCGAACGCAACCATGACCGCCATCACCACTTCCGCTACTTCCTCCACCGTCAGCCCGCTGATCCGCCTGCACGCCAACGACAACGTGCTGGTCGCCAAAACCGCGCTGTCGCTGGGCCAGGAGTTGCCGGAAATCGGCGCGCGCGTGCGCGCGCAGGTGCCGGCGGGACACAAGATCGCGGCCCGTCGCATCGCGCAGGGCGAGCGTATCCTGAAGTACGACACGGTGATCGGTGTGGCCGCTCGCGACATCGAGGCGGGCGACTATGTGCATTCGCACAATATGGCGCTGGTGGATTTTGAACGCGACCCGGCCTTCGGGCAGGACGTGCGGCCGGTGGACTATGTGCCGGA
The DNA here is from genome assembly GCF_047303325.1 of Polaromonas sp. CT11-55. Lineage (NCBI taxonomy): Bacteria > Pseudomonadati > Pseudomonadota > Betaproteobacteria > Burkholderiales > Comamonadaceae > Polaromonas > Polaromonas sp. CT11-55. Next base: position 99,058 of record NZ_JBKBEX010000013.1, read on the forward strand.
AGCTGATCGCGCGACCTTTATGGGGTTCGTGCGCCCCGACGGCCGCGTGGGCACCCGCAATTTCATCGGCATCCTGTCCTCGGTCAATTGCTCGGCGACCGTCATCAAGAACATCGCGGCCCACTTCACGCCCGAGCGGCTGGCGGCCTTTCCGCATGTGGATGGCGTGGCGGCCTTCGCGCAGACCAGCGGCTGCGGCATGTCGTCTCCCAGCGAGCATTTCGACGTGCTGCGCCGCACCCTGGCCGGCTATGCGCGCCACCCCAACCTGGCCGGTGTGCTGATCGTTGGCCTGGGCTGCGAGCGCAACCAGGTGTCGTCGCTGGTGGAGTCGCAGGGCCTGGAGACCAGCAAGCTGATGCGCACGATGGTGATGCAGGAGGTCGGCGGCACCCGCGCCACGATAGAGGCCGGTATCGCCTCCGTTCTGGAGATGCTGCCTGAAGCGAATGCGGCCAGGCGCCAGCCTGTGCCGGCAAGCCACCTGAAGATAGGCCTGGAGTGCGGCGGCTCCGACGGCTTTTCGGGTATCACGGCCAACCCGGCGCTGGGTGCGGCCATGGACATCCTGGTGCGCCACGGCGGCACCGCCATCCTGTCGGAGACCCCTGAAATCCACGGCGTCGAATACATGCTCACCCGCCGCGCCGTCACGCCCGAAGTGGGGCAAAAGCTGCTGGACCGGCTGGCCTGGTGGGAAAAATACACGGCGGGCCACAACGCCCAGTTCAACGGCGTGGTGGGGCACGGCAACCAGGCCGGCGGGCTGGCCAATATCTTTGAGAAATCGCTGGGCTCGGCCATGAAGGGCGGCACCACGCCGCTGCAGGCGGTCTATGAATATGCCGAGCCGATCACCCAGAACGGCTTTGTCTTCATGGACTCGCCCGGCTACGACCCGGTAGCCTCGACCGGCCAGATTGCCAGCGGCGCCAACCTGATCTGCTTTACCACCGGCCGGGGCTCCATGTTCGGCTCCAAGCCGGCGCCCACGATCAAGCTGGCCAGCAACACGCCGATGTTCAAACGCCTTGAAGAAGACATGGACATCAACTGCGGCGCCATCCTGGACGGCGAGCTCGATGTCGCGCAGATGGGCCGTCGGATTTTTGAGGAGATCCTGCGCCACGCCTCGGGCGAGCCGACCAAGAGCGAGGCGCTGGGCCTGGGCGACCATGAATTTGTGCCCTGGCACCTGGGCATCGTCAGCTGAGCGGCACAACAGCTGTCGACTGCGCATCAAGCATCCCGCCAGGGGCTGCCCGAGGGGCGGCACATGGCAAGCGGCCGGAGGGCCGGCCGAGGCGATCCGCCTGAAAGGCCCTCGAAGCGCCAGACCGTTTGAAAAATACACAAGGAGACAATGACCATGCCAAGCCTTACTCCCGCCCTGCGGCGCATCGCCCGCCGCGTGCTGCTGCCGGCCGCCCTGGCCGCCTGCGCGCTGGGCCCTGCGGCCTACGCGCAGAGCGACTATCCCAACAAACCGCTGACCCTGCTGGTGCCTTACCCCGCCGGCGGTGCCAACGATGCCGTGGCACGCCTGGTGGGGCAGAAGATGAGCGAGAGCCTCAAGCAGCCGGTCATCATCGACAACCGCCCCGGCGCCGGCACCACCATTGGCACAGCCGCGGCAGCCAAGGCCGCTCCCGACGGCTACACGCTGGTGCTGGGCTCGCTGGCGAGCCATGCGGTCAGTCCGCACCTCTATGCCAAACCGGGCTATGACGCCATTGCCGACTTCACGCCCGTGGGCACCATAGGCGTGGTGCCCATGGTGCTGATCGTCGCCAAGGAGTCGCCTTACACCGACCTGCGCTCGCTGGTCGAAGCCGCGCGGCGCCAGCCGAACGCGCTGAACTATGGTTCTGCCGGCAACGGCTCCCCGCTGCACCTGGCGGCCGAGCTGTTCAAGCAAAGCGCGCATATCCAGATCAGCCATGTGCCCTACAAGGGCGGCAATGCCCACACCATGGACTTGTTGGGCGGCCGGCTCGACATGATCCTGGATACCTTGACCAGCGCCGCGCCGCTGATCAAGGGCGGCAAGGTCCGGGCCCTGGCCGTCGCCGCGCCCTCGCGCCTGCCCGAGCTGCCGGGTGTCCCCACTTTTTCGGAGTCGGGCTACCCCGGCTTTGAAGTCAATGCCTGGTATGCGCTGTACGCACCCGCCAAGACCAGCAAGGAAGTCATCGGCCGCCTCAACGCGGCGCTTGTCGCCGTGCTCAGGCAGCCCGACGTTCTGGAAAAATTCGGCAACCTGGGCGTGCGGACCCAGCCCGGCCCGCCGCAAGACCTGGCCCGCTTTACCCAGGAGGAATGGGACCGCTACGGCAAGCTCATTCTCGCCAGCGGCATCCGCATAGACTGAGCCCATGGACGCCACTTTCCAGGTTCTCGTCACCGCTGCCCACTGGGCCCCGTCCGCGCAAGACATCGTGCGCGGCGCGGGCGGGCAGATCACCTTTCTGCCCGATCCCGTAACTGAAGACGTACTGGCGGCTCAGCTGGCCGCCACAGGCGCGCAGGCTGTGGTGCTACGGGGCTCCAAGCCCATTTCGGCGCGCGTGCTGGCCGCCGCCCCGGCGCTGAAAATCGTCGCCAAGAACGGCGCGGGCGTTGACAGCGTGGACCTGGCCGCTGCCCGCCAGCGCGGCGTTGCCGTCGCCGTGGCGCCCGCCGCCAATGCCGATGCCGTGGCTGAGCACGCGCTGGCGCTCATGCTTTCGCTCACGCGGCAACTCCCCTTGCTTGATGGCATGGTGCGCGGCGGCCGCTGGGTCGACAGCAATTGGCAGGGGCGTGATTTCCGCGGCGCCGTGGTCGGCATCGTGGGCTACGGCAGCATAGGCCGCAGCACGGCGCGGCTTGCCGCCGCGCTCGGCGCCCGGGTGCTGGTGCTGCGCTCCCATGGGCAGGCGGACAGCCATGCCACGGAGCCCGACCTGGACCGCTTCCTGGCGCAGGTCGACATCCTGAGCCTGCACTGCCCGCTGACCGAACGCACGCGCGGCCTGATCGGGCGGCGCGAACTGTCGCTCATGCGGCGCGGCGGCCTGCTCATCAATACGGCGCGCGGCCCCGTCGTGGACGAAGCGGCGCTGCTGGAGGCCTTGCAGTCCGGCCAGCTGGAGGGTGCCGGGCTGGATACCTTCGACACCGAGCCGTTGCCTGCCGGCCACCCGCTGCTGGCCCTGCCCAATGTGCTGCTCACGCCGCATGTCGCGGGTGTCACCCGCAACGCCGCGCTGCAGGTGGCGAACATCACCGCGCGTAACATCGTGGATTACCTGGCCACCGGCACCTTGCCCGCCCGTCATCTCGTGGCGGCTTGAGCCGGCCCGGCCGCTCCTTTATTTCCGGACCCGACACTTCCATGCCCGCCAACAATTCCTTCAAAACCGCTCTCGCTGCCCGCCGGCCCCAGGTCGGCCTCTGGCTTTCCATGGCCGATCCCTACCTTGCCGAGGTCAGCGCCACGGCCGGCTTCGACTGGCTGTTGATCGACGGCGAACATGCACCCAACGATGTGCGCAGCACGCTGGCCGCGCTCCAGGCCGTAGCACCTTATCGCGCACAGCCCGTGGTGCGCGCGGTGGCCGGCGAGGTGCCGCTGGTCAAGCAACTGCTGGACATAGGCGCGCACAACCTGCTGATCCCCATGGTCGACACGGCCGAGCAGGCGCGTGCCATGGTCAGCGCCACACGTTACCCGCCGCTGGGTATACGCGGGGTCGGCAGCGCCGTGGGGCGTGCTTCGCGCTGGAGCGCGCGCACCGATTACCTCGATGCGGCGGATGACGAAGTCTGCCTGCTGGTGCAAGCGGAAACCGTGACGGCCCTGGGCAACCTGGAGGTCATTTGTGCTGTGGAGGGCGTGGACGGCGTTTTTATAGGCCCGGCCGACCTGGCCGCCTCCATGGGTCACCGCGGCAAGCCCGGCCACCCCGAGGTGCAGGCCGCGATCGAAGGCGCCATGAAAACCATCATCGCTTCGGGCAAGGCGGCGGGCACACTGACCTCGGACCCGGCACTGGCCAGGCGTTACCTGGCGCTGGGCTGCACGTTTGTGGCCGTCGGCGTCGACGTCCTGGTTTATGCCAATGCCGCCAGGCGCCTGGCTTCGGACCTTGTGCCATCCGGCGCTGTGCAGCCGGCCGCGCCCGGCGCGGCTTACTGATACCAGCCTTCTCAGGCCCTAGATATCAAAGCGTATGCCCTGGGCCAGCGGCAGGCTTGAGCCGTAGTTGACAGTATTGGTCGCGCGGCGCATATACGCCTTCCACGAATCCGATCCCGACTCGCGGCCGCCGCCGGTTTCTTTCTCGCCGCCGAAGGCGCCGCCTATCTCGGCGCCGCTGGTGCCTATGTTGACGTTGGCGATGCCGCAGTCCGAGCCGCGCGCCGAGGTGAAGAGCTCGGCCTCGCGCAGGTCTTGCGTGAAGACGGCCGATGACAAGCCGTGCGCCACGGCGTTGTTCATGGCGATCGCGTCCTCAAAGCTGTCATAGGGCACGACGTAGAGGATGGGCGCGAAGGTCTCATGCAGCATGGGGCCGGCCTGCTCTTTCAGCTCCACAATCGCGGGGCGCACATAGTGGGCCGTGCCCTCGCCGGGCTGCTTGTCGCCGAAGTGCACTTTTGCGCCCAGCTTTTTGGCCTCGGCCAGCGCCGACTGCATGGCGTCAAACGCGCGGCCGTCGATCAGCGGGCCGACCAGCGTGCCGTCTTTCAGCGGGTTGCCAATCGGCAGGCGTTCAAACACGGCGACCAGGCGCTTGACCAGGTCCGGGTAGATGGAGCGGTGCACGATCAGGCGGCGCAAGCTGGTGCAGCGCTGGCCTGCAGTTCCTGCTGCGGCAAAAGCCGCGCCGCGCACCACGAGTTCCAGGTTGGCCGAAGGGGCGACGATGGCCGCGTTGTTGCCGCCCAGTTCCAGCAGCGAGCGCTTGAAGAGGCCCGCGCAGGCCATCGCTACGTTTTTGCCCATGGCGGTGGAGCCCGTGGCGCTGACCAGTTTCACATGTGGGTGATTCACCAGCGCCTCGCCGGTGGCGCGTTCGCCTATCAGCAACTCGCTCAGGCCTTCGGTGGCCAGGCCCAGCTCTTTGGCCGTCTGCAGCAACAGGCCGTTGAGCGCGATGGCCGACAGCGGGGTTTTTTCCGAAGGCTTCCAGGCCAGGGTGTTGCCGCAGACCAGGGCCAGCGCGGCATTCCAGGCGAACACCGCCATCGGAAAGTTAAAGGCCGAGATGATGCCGACCACGCCCACGGGGTGCCAGGTTTCCAGTAGCTTGTGGTCGGGGCGCTCACTGGCAATCGTCAGGCCGTAGAGCTGGCGCGAGAGGCCCACCGCGAATTCGCAGATGTCTATGACCTCCTGCACCTCGCCCAGGCCTTCCTGCAGGATTTTGCCGGTCTCCAGCGAGATCAGCTGGCCCAGTTCGGCCTTGTGGCGGCGCACGGTTTCGCCGAAGGCGCGCACCAGTTCGCCGCGCTTGGGCGCGGGCACATTGCGCCATTCGAGAAAGCGCTGCTGGGCGGCGTTGAGCGCGCCGTCCACCTCGGCGGCGCTGTGCACGGCCACACGGGCCAGCTGGCTGCCGTCTATGGGCGTGGCCACGGTGATGGCCGAGGCCGCCTTGCTGTTCAGCTCAGCGGCGAGGCCCAGGGCTTTGAAGAGGGATGAAACGTCGTTGGCGTGACTCATGATGAAGTCCTTTCTTGGTGTGTCTTGAAATCAGTTGTTCGCGGCGGCTTTGGTGGCTTGGGCGGCGAGCTCGCGCAGGCCGCGGCCCAGGCGTTCGGCGCCCTGCCGCAACGCCTGGTGCGCGGGGTTGGCAAAACTCAGGCGCAGCCAGGGCTGCGCGGCGCCGCTGATGCTGAAGGCCGCGCCCGGCACCACCAGCACCTGGTTGGCCAGGCCGAAGTCCACCCAGGACTGTGTGGACAGCAAGGGCATGCTCGAGGGCAGCTTTGCCCATATGAACATACCGCCCCGCGGCTTGTCAAATTCAAGCAGGCCGCCGCAATGCGTGCGCAAGGCCTGGTCCAGCGTATCGCCTTTCGCGGCATATGCCGGGCGCAGCATGTCCAGGTGCGATGCCAGGCGCCCGGAAGCCAGCATGGCGGTCAATGTCAGTTGCTCCAGTGAGCCGCTATGCACATCGGCCGCCTGTTTGGCCAGCACCACGCCGCGCGCGATGTCGGCCGGCGCCAGCAGCACGCCCAGGCGCAGGGCCGGGGCGACCACCTTGGAGTAGCTGGTCATGTAGGCGACCTGCGCGGGCGAGCCGGCCTGCTGGTTCAGCTGCGCGAGCGAAGGCGGCGGCGCCGTGTCAAACCAGAGCTCGCCATAGGGATCGTCCTCGATGAGCGTGACGCCGTATTGCGCGGCCAGTTCCAGCAGGCGCAGGCGGCGCGCCAGCGGCATCACGGCGCCGGTCGGGTTGGCGAAGTTGGGCACCACATACAGCACGCGCGGGCTTTCGGCACGTAGCAGGGCTTCGAGCTTTTCGACGTCCATGCCTTGCGCGTCGGTTGGCACCTCCACGAGGCTCGCGCCCGCGAAGCGAAAAGCCTGCAGCGCCGCAGGATAGTTAAAGGATTCCACGGCCACACCTTCGCCGGGCTCGACCAGCACGCGCGCGAGCAGGTCTATGGCCTGCTGCGAGCCGGTGGTGATGAGCACATCTTCCGCCCGTGCCGCGAGGCCCCGTTGCCGCAGCACTGCCGCGCTGGCTTCGCGCAGCGCGGGCAGGCCTTCGGTGGCGCCGTATTGCAGGTTGCGGCCTTGCAACTGGCCGGCTACCTCGAGCAGCGATTCGCGCAGCCACTCGGCCGGCAGCAGCGCCGGGTCGGGGTGGCCGCCGGCCAGCGACACCATGCCCTCGCGGCCGGCCAGCGCCAGCATGGCGCGTATCGGCGAGCCGCTGGCCTGCGCGTAGAGCGGACGCAGCGGCCCGCGCGCAGCCGTCATGCGCGGGCGGCCGTCATGCCAAAAATGCCGGTGGCATTGCCGGCGTCAAAAGCCAGGTCCAGGCGGGGCTGCACCGGGTCGTTGGCAGCGCCAGCGGTTTGCAGTGCATCGCGCGTGATGAATTCATAAAACGAGCCGGGCACTTCGCGCGAGACGCGGCCTTCGGGCGTGATGAATTCGCGCTGCACGCTCGCGGCGCGAAAGGCCGTCTGGCGCACGCGGCCGCTGGCCGAGACCTCGACCTTGTCCTTGATGGGCCGGCCCAGCGCGCGCTGGCGTTCAGCCACGGCGTCAACATCGTCCACGCGGTCGGTCGCGTGGTTAAAGGCATTGCCTTCGGTGGAAATCCAGGCCATCTCGGCGGATTCGGCCAGCAGCAGTTCGTAGTCGTCCATCGCGAACACACCGTGCTGGCGGTCAAAGCATTGCAACAGCTGCGGCAGCAGGCGCAGTGCCTGCGCCAGCGGCAACACGCCGTCGCGCGTGAGCTGCTCCAGGTCGGCGATGTCCTGCGGGCCCAGCGGGTCGCGCGAAGTCGACAGCACGCGCGTGACGGCCGACTGGAAGGGCGCGGAGAACTGTTCGGGGTGCAGTTCGGACACAAAAAACTGCGCGATCTCTTCGGGGAAGTCGCGGTGGCTGTAGGCCCGGCCCGTCATCTTCAGGCGCGGCAGCGGGTAAGTGCCCTGCAGCTCAAAACCCAGCGGGCGCAGCACGCGTGTGAAGGCCGCTTCTCCGGCCGGCAGGGCGCCGCTGGGCCAGCGCACGGTGCGCAGCGCGCCGTGGTCAAACACCACCTTGCGCTGCTGGCCCAGCACGTCGCTGGCGATGTAGTCCTGCCCGGCCGGCACCCGCTGCACCAGGCCGTGAAACAGCGCCATATTCAGTGCCTGGGCCAACTCCGCGCGGCTGACGCTGCCCGAGGCGGGCTGCTGCAAGCCGGGGTGGACGTACATCTGTTCATGGATGGTTTGGACGGCTTCGGGCGGAAGGCAGGCGGTAAGCAGCTTCTGGAGGTGGGTCATATCAGGCGTGTTTTGGGCGGGTGAAAGCCGGATTCTCGGCAATTTTGGCAGTCGGTACAAAGGATCAATTTCGATGGACGCATGAGATATATTCATGCGATGCGCCGAAAAATCCCCTCCACCCAGGCCTTGCTGGCTTTTGAGGCCGCCGCCCACCGTGGCAGCTTTACCCTGGCGGCGCAAGACCTGTCGGTGAGCCAGAGCGCGGTCAGCCACCAGATCCTGGGGCTGGAGCAGGAGTTGGACGTGAGCCTGTTCCGCCGGCTGCCGCGCCAGCTGGAGCTGACCGATGCCGGCCGCTCGCTGCTGGCGCGAGTCAGTCCGGCGCTCGATGCGCTGGAAGCCGCGATGCTGGACCTGGTCTCGTCCAAAGGCGAGGGCGGCACGCTGGAGCTGGGTGTGGTGCCGACCTTTGCCACCAAGTGGCTGATCCCGCGCATGCCGTCCTTCCTGAAGGCGCACCCGCATGTGACGCTGAACCTGGCGACGCGCCTGCAGCCTTTTGATTTTTCATTGACGGGGTTGGACGCCGCCATCCACTACGGCCGGCCCGACTGGCCGGGCACGGAATCGGAATACCTGATGGGCGAGGACAGCGTGGTGGTGTGCAGCCCGGCGCTGGTCAAAAAGCGCCAGTTGCGCAAGCCGGCCGATGTATTGAAGTTCACGCTGATTCACCAGAGCACGCGGCCGCACGCCTGGCGCGACTGGTTCCAGCTGGCCGGCATCGACGACGCGCAGGGCGCGGGCAGCGGCCCCAAGTACGAGCTGTTTTCCATGATCGCGCAGGCCGTCAAGGCCGGCCTGGGCCTGGCCGTGCTGCCGCGCTTCCTGGTGGCCGACGACATCGCCGACGGCACGCTGGCCGTGCCTTTTGAACTCTCGCTGAGTTCAGACTTTGCCTACTACCTGGTCTGGCCTTCGCAGAAAACCAGCTGGCGGCCGCTGGTGCAGTTGCGCGAGTGGCTGCGTGAGCAAGCCGCAGTGCCTTGAAGCCTCAGGCTTTGTCGGCCGGCGCCAGGCTTTGCGCGGGCCGGCGCAAGGTGCTGTCAAATGGGTTGATCTGCGCGCCTATGGCCGTGGCCTCGCGCTTGAGCAGTTCCACCACCGTGGGCAGGCGGTCCGGGCTCAGGCGCGAGGAAATCGTGCCCACGCTGAGCGCGGCGACGGCGCGGCCGTCGCGGTCCAGCACCGGCACGCCGACGCCGGCCATGCCGTCCAGCAGGTTGGTGTTGCGCCCGGCGTAGCCGAGCTCGCGCACGCGCTCTATCTCGGTGCGCAGATAGACCTCGTCATACACGCCGAACTCGCGCACGCGCGGCAGGTTGTAGCGGATCACTTCCTCGCGCTCGGTTTCGGGCAGAAAGGCCAGGATGGCCAGGCTGCCCTGGCCCATGCCCAGGGCCACGCGCCCGCCTATGTCGCCGGTGAAAGAGCGTATCGGGAAGGGTCCCTCGCTGCGGTCCAGGCAGACCGCGTCAAAACCACTGCGCACCAGCAAAAAGATGGTGTCGCCCAGGCTGGCGCACAGGCGCAGCATGGACGGCCGGCACAGGCCGCGCAGGTCCATGGCATTGCCGGCCTGGGCGGCCAGCGCGAAAAATTCGATGCTCAAACGGTAGAGCTTGGAGCCGGCTTCCTGCTCCACTACGCGCTCGGCCACCAGGCTTTGCAGGATGCGGTGGGTGGTGGCCTGGGTCAGGCCCGTGGCCTTGGCGATGTGGGTGATGCGCCCGCCCTTGGCCTGTGTCGCCGCCAGCGCCCGGATGATGGAAAAAGCGCGCTGCACGCTGCTGGAGCTATTGTCTTCGTCTTTCACACTCTCTCCTTTGGCGGAATCAGTATTGGCATAAGTGTATAGAAATTCCGTTAAACGGAATAAATCAAATAAAGATATCTCTATACGGAATAACCTATTGACGATTTTTTCGTACATGCCCTAGCATGAAGTCATCAAGGTGTCACCGTTTTGTATGTCGTTTGGAACGTACGGCGCTGGCCACCCCCTTGTTGCAGAGGTGCTCCCCATGTCCTTTCTGACCCTGGCAAATGTGAACAAGTCCTATGGCGCGACGCGTGCCGTGGCCGACATGAACCTGTCGGTGGACAAGGGCGAATTCGTCTCGCTGCTGGGCCCCTCGGGCTGCGGCAAGACCACCACCTTGCAGATGATTGCGGGCTTTTGCGAGGTGACGTCCGGCCAGGTCACCCTGGATGGCCGCGACATCACCCATGCCAAACCCAATTCGCGCGGCCTGGGCATCGTGTTCCAGAGTTATGCGCTGTTCCCGCACATGAGCGTTTACGACAACGTGAGCTTCGGCCTGGAAATGCGCCGCGTGCCCAAGGAAGAGCGCGCCGAACGCGTGAAGGCCGCGCTGGCCCTGGTGCACCTGGAGGCCCATGCCGCGCGCTACCCGCGCGAACTCTCGGGCGGGCAGCGCCAGCGCGTGGCATTGGCCCGTGCCCTGGTCATCACGCCGCCCGTGCTGCTGCTGGATGAGCCGCTGTCCAACCTGGACGCCAAGCTGCGCGAAGAGATGCAGTTCGAACTGCGGCAGATCCAGCGCAAGGTCGGCACCACCACCATCATGGTCACGCACGACCAGACCGAGGCCATGTCCATCAGCGACCGTGTGGTCGTCATGGAGGCCGGCCGCGTCACGCAGATCGACCAGCCGCACCGGCTCTATGAACACCCACAGACCCGCTTTATCTCGAATTTTGTCGGCAAGGCCAATTTGCTCGAAGGCCGCGTGGCGGCCACCGGCCCCTGGGCCACGGTGAATGTGGGTGGCAATGTGCCGGTCGAAGTCGAGGCTGCCGGCGTGTCGCAGGGCGACGCGGTGGTGCTGAGCCTGCGTCCCGAAAAAATCCGTCTGGTACATGAGTCCCAGGGCCGCATAGGCGGCACGGTCAAGGAGCGTTTCTTCCTGGGCAGCCAGTGGCTCTACCAGGTGTCCACCGCGGCCGGCCAGCTTGCGGTGGTCTGCCCCAACGACGGCACGGCGCCGGCCGAAGAGGGCGCGAACGTGGGCCTGGACTGGGCCGCGCAACAGGTGCGCCTGCTGCCTGGCGCGCAAGGAGTGCCGGCATGAGCGGCGCCGCCGCGGCCGCGCCGGCACGGGTGAGCGCCTCGCGCGCGCCCTGGCTGCTGTCGGCGCCGGCTTTCACGCTGTTCGCCTGCCTGCTGCTGGTGCCGCTGGCGCTCACCGCCGTGCTGTCCTTCCAGGTTTTCGACCACGCCACCGGCGTCAAGAACAGCTTCACGCTGGCGCATTACGCCGCCGTGCTGACGGACGACTACTACCATGGCATCTTCTGGCGCACGCTGTGGATCTCGGCGTTGACCACACTGATCTGCGTGCTGGTGGGCGCGCCCGAGGCCTATGTGCTGAGCCGCATGCGCAGCCCCTGGCGCTCGATTTTGCTGCTGGTGGTGCTGGCGCCGCTGCTGGTGTCTGTGGTGGTGCGCGCCTTCGGCTGGAGCATGCTGCTGGGCCCCGAGGGTGTGGTCAACCAGCTCATGCGCGCAGTCGGCCTGCCGTCCATGCGCATCCTCTACACCGAGGCGGCCGTGGTCATCGCGCTGGTGCACGTGATGCTGCCCTTTATGGTGATCCCGGTCTGGACCTCGCTGCAAAAGCTGGACCCAGGTGTGGAAGACGCGGCGCTGTCGCTGCAGGCTTCGCATTTCACCACCTTGCGCCGCATCATTTTTCCGCAGGTGCTGCCGGGCATCCTGTCGGGCAGCCTGATCGTCTTCGGCCTGAGCGCCAGCGCTTTCGCGATTCCGGGCCTGCTGGGCGGGCGGCGCCTGAAGATGGTGGCCACCGTGGTCTACGACGAGTACCTGCACGAACTCAACTGGCCGCTGGGCGCGGCCATCGCGCTGACTTTGCTGCTGGCCAACCTGGCCATCATGCTGAGCTACAACCGTGTGCTGGAGCGCTCCTACAAAAAGTCTCTCGGGTAATTCCATGCCTACTTCAGTCCGATACGTCGTTGCCCCGCCTTGCCGTGCTACAGCACTGTCTGCGGCGGCGCGCCTAGTCTCGAACTGAATTAGGCACGGAATAGAAAGATCTAGCCATGTCCAAAAACGGTCCCCTCGCGCTGCTTTTCAACGCGCTCGTCATCACCTTCATGCTGGCGCCGCTGGTCATCGTCTGCGTGGTGGCTTTCACGCCGGGCAACACGCTGGCTATCCCGACCACGGAGTTTTCCCTGCGCTGGTTCCGCGCGGTGTTCGCGCATTCGGACTTTGTGCAGTCCTTCAAGAACAGCCTCTGGCTGGCCGCGATTTCGGCCACGCTGGCGACCGTGCTGGCCGTGCCGGCCGGGCTGGCGATCGCGCGCCACAGCTTTCCGGGCCGTGACTTCCTCAATGGCCTGTTCCTTTCGCCGCTCATCATTCCGCACCTGGTGCTGGGCGTGGCGCTGCTGCGCACCTTCTCATTGATAGGCGCGACCGGCAGCTTCTTCTGGCTGGCGCTGGCGCACGTGGTCATCATCACGCCTTATGTGCTGCGCCTGGTGCTGGCCTCGGTGGAGGGCAGCGACCGCAGCGCCGAGCAGGCGGCCCTCTCGCTGGGCGCCAGCCAGGCCACGGTGTTCACCCGCGTCACGCTGCCCATGATTTTGCCCGGCGTCACCGGCGGCTGGTTGCTGGCCTTTATCAACAGCTTTGACGAGGTGACCATGTCCATCTTCGTCACCGCGCCTTCCACCGTGACGCTTCCGGTGCGCATGTATATGTACGCGACCGAGTCCATAGACCCGCTGATGGCGGCGGTCTCCGCACTCATGGTGGCGCTCACGGCGGTGGCCATGCTGGTGCTCGACCGCATCTACGGCCTTGACAAGATTCTGGTGGGACACAAATGACTTCCTCCGTCGACAGGTCCGGCACTCCCGGCAACACCAAAAGCACAGCGCTGCTGCAGCGCGTGGCCGAAGGCGGCCGCAAGCCCGTGGGTTTTGTGCTCAACGGCCAGCCGCTCACGGCATTGGCCGGCGACACCGTGCTCACGGCGGTGCTCACGCACAGCGCGCGGCTGCGTTTCAGCGAATTCAGCGGCGAGCCGCGCGCCGGTTTTTGCCTGATGGGCGCCTGCCAGGACTGCTGGGTCGCCACCGAGTCGGGCAAACGCCTGCGCGCCTGCGGCACCTTCATCGAAGAAGGCATGCGGCTGGCGACCGGCGCGGAGGGCCTGGCATGAGCGTGCGGCCCGTCATTGTGGGTGCCGGCCCTGCCGGCGTGCGCGCGGCCCAGGCACTGGTGGCGCACGGCCTGCGGCCGGTTGTGGTGGACGAAGCGCCGCGCTGGGGCGGGCAGATCTACCGCCAGCCGCCCGAGGGTTTCACGCGGCCCAAAGAGGCGCTTTATGGCTTTGAGGCCGGGCGTGCCGATGCGCTGCACGGCACCATGGCGGCCATCCTGGACAAGGTCGACTACCGTCCCGATACCCTGGTCTGGAGCGCCGAAGGCGGCAAGCTGGACCTGTTGCACCAGGGCGCCATGAGCACCTTGCCCTACAGCCACCTCATCGTCGCCACCGGCGCGACGGACCGCGTCCTGCCCTTTCCGGGCTGGACACTGCCCGGCGTCTACACGCTGGGCGCCGCACAGGTGGCGCTCAAGTTCCAGGGCTGCGCCATCGGCTCGCGCGTGGTCTTTGCCGGCACCGGGCCGCTGCTGTACCTGATCGCCTACCAATATGCGAAGGCCGGCGCGAAGGTCGCGGCGGTGCTCGATACAGCAAGCTTCGCAGGCAAGGCCGCCGCCGTGCCCGCCATGCTGCGCCAGCCGGCGCTGCTGGCCAAGGGCCTGTATTACCTGGGCTGGCTGCGCGCGCACGGCGTCGCGGTGCACCAGGGCGTGGAGCTGGCCGCTGCCGAGGGCGGCGAGCGCGTGCAGGCCATGCATTGGCACAAGGCCGGCCGCGAGCACCGCATAACCTGCGACGCCGTGGGCTTCGGCTACGCGCTGCGCTCCGAGACGCAGCTGGCCGACCTGCTGGGCTGCCGCTTTGCCTATGACGGCCTGCAGCGCGGCGCGCTGCCCGAGCGCGACGCGGCCGGGCGTTCCAGCGTGGCCGGCGTCTACCTGGCCGGCGACGGCGCCGGCATCATGGGCGCCGATGCGGCCGAGTGGGCCGGCGAGCGCGCGGCACTGGCCCTGCTGGCCGATACCGGGCAGCTCATGGACAACTCGCGCGCCTTATGGCTGGAGCAGCGCCTGGCGCGCGTTGCCGCGTTTCGCCGGGGGCTGGAGCGCGCCTTTCCTTTTCCGGACGGCTGGGCCGCGGCTGCGCCGAACGAGCTGGTGGTGTGCCGCTGCGAGGAAATCACCGTGGGTCAATTGCGCCGCTGCGTGGCCGACACGGGCGCGCGCGAGATGAACCGCCTCAAGGCGCTGACGCGCGTCGGCATGGGCCGCTGCCAGGGCCGCACCTGCGGTGTTGCGGCGGCCGAGATTCTTGCGCAGGCCTGCGCTGCACAGCCCGAGGCGGTGGGCCGCCTGCGCGGGCAGTCGCCGATCAAGCCCCTGCCGTTCTCGGCCATGTTGGCCCCGGCGTCGAAGCAGGAGGCCGCATGATGGAGCGCCTCACGGCTGACGTGGCGATTGTCGGTGGCGGCATCATGGGTGCATCGGCCGCGCTGTTTTTGCGCCGCATGGGTTTTTCGGTGGTGCTGCTCGAGCGCGACCTTTGCGGCTCGCGCTCCAGCGGCGTGAATTACGGCGGCGTGCGCCGCCAGGGCCGGCCGGTCAGCCAGCTGCCGTTGTCGCAGCGCGCCCAGGGCCTGTGGGCGCGCTTGCCCGAGCTGATAGGCACGGACGGCGAATACATCCGGTCCGGCCATTTGAAGATCGCGCGCAGCGAGGCCGACCTGGCCTCGCTGGAAAACTACCGCGAGCGCACGCAGGAATTCGGCATGGATTTGCGCATGCTGTCCACGCGCGCCCTGCGCGAGCGCTGTCCCTGGCTGGGCCGGGCCGCGGTCGGCGCCTCGCTGTGCCCCGGCGACGGCCAGGCGAACCCGCGCCTGGTGTCGCCGGCCTTCGCGCTGGCCGCGCACAGGCTGGGCACCCACATCCGCGAGCAGACCCGTGTGGACGAGGTCGCGCGCGACGGGGACGTTTTTGTGCTGCGCTCGGGCGATGCGCTGGAAGTGCGCGCCAAACATTTGCTCAATTGTGCCGGTGCCTGGGCGGACCGCATCGCTGCGCAATTCGGCGAAACCGTGCCCATGGAGTCCGGCCATCCCGAAATGGCGGTGACCGAGCCGCTGCCCGTCTTCATGGACCTGAGCCTGGGCGTGGAAGGCGGCGGCGTTTACGCCCGCCAGGTGGCGCGCGGCAATTGCGTCATTGGCGGCGGCCGGGGGTATGCGCTGGACGACCAGCGCGCCCGTGTGCAGCGCAGCGGCCTGGCCGGCCTGATGCAGCAGACCGTCGAGCTGCTGCCGGCGCTCAAGAACGCCCACATCATCCGCACCTGGAGCGGCACCGAAGGCTACCTGCCGGACCGCCTGCCGGTGCTGGGCCCCAGCGCCACCACACCGGGCCTGATTCATGCGTTCGGTTTTGCCGGCGGCGGCTTCCAGCTGGGGCCGGGCGTAGGCGCGGTGCTGGCCGACCTGGTTTGCGAAGGCCGCAGCGCCACGCCGATAGACGCCTTTTCGATTCAACGCTTTTCCGCCAGCCCGCGTGCGACAACCACCGGGTCTGCCTCTTCCGCTGTTGTCTAGTTTTTTTTCTTCACCCACGCCACCAGGAGTTTTCCATGAACATCTTCCCGCGATTTTCGACCGCCCGCGCCACCGCCGTGTCGCTTGCCGTTCTTGCCGGCCTGGCCGGCGGCAATGCCATGGCCCAAACCAAGACGCTGTACATAGGCATGAACGGCGGCACCATGGAAAAAACCTATACCGAGCATGTTTTCGGCGCCTTCGAGAAAGCCAACAACGTCAAGGTCGTGGTCGTGCCCGGCACCTCCTCGGACATCCTGGCCAAGGCCCAGGCCAACAAGGACAACCCGCAGATGCACGTGATGTTCCTGGACGACGGCATCATGTACCGCGCCATCGGCATGGGCTTGTGCGAAAAAATGCAGGCCAGCCCCGTGCTGAACGATTTGTTCCCCACCGCGCGCTTCAAGGGCGACATGGCCGCCGGCGTCAACATCGGCATGACCGGCATCGCCTACAACAAGAAGATGTTTACCGAAAAAGGCTGGGCGCCGCCTACCTCGTGGATGGACATGGCCAATCCCAAGTACAAGGGCAAGGTGGTGTTCCAGTCGCTGTCCTCGTCGACCTTCGGCCTTCACGGCTTTTTGCTGTTCAACCGCATCCAGGGCGGCAACGACAAGAACGTGGAGCCCGGCTTCAAGGCCTGGCCCACCACCATAGGCCCCAACGTGCTCGAATACATCCCGAGTTCGGCCAAGCTCGCTGAAATGGTGCAGACCGGCGAAGCCGCGATGTTCCCGCTCACACCCACCGCCGTCGGTGTGCTCAAGGACAAAGGCCTGCCCGTGGAATACGTGCAGCCCAAGGAAGGCTCGGCCGTGCTGACCGTCGGCGAATGTGTGATCGCCAAGAACAGCGAACCCGCGCTGGCCCACAAGCTGGCCCAGTACCTGCTGTCGCCCGAAGCCCAGGCCGCCGCGCTCGAGTTCGGCGACCAGATCCCGTCCAACCCCAAGACCAAGGCGAGCGGCAAGGCCGGCGCACTGGTGGCGCAGATGAACGAGTACATGAAAACCGCGACCACGGTCGACTGGGACGCGATCAACGAAAACCGCCCGGCCTGGAACGCGCGCTGGAACAAGACGGTCGAACGCTGATGATTTAATGCCAGCTGGCCGCGATCACCGGGGCCAGCTGGGCCGCATAGGCGGCTGACAGGTCCGTCTGTCCCATCGCCGGTGGCGTATATGGGGCCATGGCCTGCACCAGAATCTCAAGGTCGGAGTCCAGCAGTACCTTGCCGTCACTCAGGCTGATCTGTTCGACATGGTGGGCGTCGCCGAGGTACCAGTCTTGCACGGTGGCCTTGTCGGCGGTGCCGATGATGTTGATCTCCAGATCGTTGCCGCTGCGGCGCATCCATAGCTGGTTGGCGCTGATCTCCGTACTGAAAGACAGTACGTCAATGGTGCCCGGCGTTGCATCGTTTTCCACAATGCGGTCCTGCCCCATGCCGCGGTAAGCCTGGTAGGTGTCGCCGCCACGGTCGCCTGCGAGGGTGTTGTTGCCGGCGTTGCCGACCAGCACATTGGCCAGGGCATTGCCGGTGCCGTTGATATTCCCGCTGCCCAGCAACGTCAGGTTCTCCACATGGGCACCCAGGGTGTAGTTGGCCAGATGGCTTTGCACCGTGTCCGTGCCTTCTTCAGCGTTCTCAACCACCGTATCGCCCGCGTCATCCAGGAAGTAGAGGTCGTTGCCAAGGCCTCCCACAAGACGGTCCGCACCCTGGGTGATCATGGGAATGTCAAGGGGCCAGGCCTGCTCGCCCGTTGTCAACCAAGCTTCCTGGATCGGCTCAAAGACACGGGTTTCCTGAAAGGGATAGAAGTTCCCGTAATCCCAGGGGTTCATATTCCATTCCCAAGGATTTAGGTCGCTGGCCGTGGACACCAGGCGGCTGTCGTTGCTGTTGAGCACGAAATAGGCATCGGCAAAATACAGCCGCGAATCCAGATCGGACGCTTTTATGTCCAAGCGCTCGTTTTGGCCTCCTGCTAGTTCACGGCTGAAGCTGAGGATGCCGGTGTTCTGGTCTACTGTCTGGCTGTAGTCGGAAAATTTCCCGCTAAGGTGGACGCTGCCTGTGTTGATATCCACGTTGCCAAGGTCTACGTGGCTACCCGGTGTGACATAAATGTTGATCGAACTACTAATCCCACCCTGAAACCTGACAGACCCGCCCGGCATGACACCGGGAACGATGCAGTTTTCCATCGTAAGGGAGATGGTGGGACTTCCATAAACGTAATAGACCGCGCTGCTGTCGCTTGTCACCATCATTTCCACCGTGGAAACATCATTGGTGGCCGCGCCGTCGAGCATGTCGTCCCCGTCTCCGCCGATCAGGGTGTCCGCGCCGAAACCGCCTGTCAACCGGTTGGCCTCCCGATTGCCGATGAGCATGTTGTCCAGCGCGTTACCTGTTCCTTCAAGGGCGCTGCCCGCCAGGATGAGGTTCTCTATATTGGCCCTGATGGTGTAGTCCACGGAGCTGGTGACGGTATCGATGCCTTCGTTGGCCTCTTCATCAACAACGTCGCGGATGTTGTCAACAATGTAGCTATCGTCGCCTGCCAAGCCCATAAGTTGCTCGGCGCCTGTGCTGCCAACCAACACGTCAGGGCCGTCCGTTCCCCGATAGGGTGCGGTGTCCAGTGTTCCCTTATTCCAGGTTCGGCCGTCGCTGAACTGAACTTTTTCCAGGCTGGAATGGGGGTTGCTGAAATGATTGGCAATCTCGATCTGTTCGGTGCCAATATTCAAGTAGAGATTGGTGGTGTCGCGCCCGAGTCGCATCTCGTGCGATTTAACGCCCAGGAGTTTCACCGTATCCGTCTCTGTACCCGAATCGCCCACCTCGTTGATGTCGTCATCGCCATCGCCTCTGGACCACAAATACGTATCGCTGCCGGCCCCGCCGTCCAGCGTGTCATCGCCCCTGCCGCCACGCAACACATCGTCGCCCGCGCCCGCAAGAATGCGATCAGTCACGCTGGTGCCGTTGATGGTGTCGGCACCCGAGGTGCCCGACAGGTCAAAACCCTGGTTCAGCAGGTCCTGCAGGTTCAGCGTGCTGCCGCCGGCAAACTCAAAGTTCCACACGCTTTGGAAGTTTCCAGCGTTGCTGGGGTCGAAATTTTCCAGGTAAATCTTGTCACCCTGGTTGCCCAGCTTGACCAGCAGCGAGCCATCGCCCAGGCCCAGTGTGGCCGTGGCGCTGACGCCGCTGCCAAAGCGCACGGCGCCGCCGCCCGGGTCGGTGATGTGCACCTCGCCGCTGCCCGGGTTATAGACATAGACGTCCATGCCCGAATTGCCCGTCATGCGGGTGTTCGGCCCGGCGATAAAGGTGGTGGCAAAGCCGGGTATGCCATGCAGGTCCATGCCGCCGGCGCTGCCGTCCTTGATCAGGCCCCTGTCCGTCAACTCGGCCGCGGAAAGCGCCGTATTGCCTGACGTGAACAAGATAGCCCGCGACATGGCATTGGGGTCTGCATACCAGCCCGTGATCCGCAGGCTGTCGCTGCTGCCGATGATGGAGATCACCAGGTCCACACCGTCGCTCTCGACCTTGAGCTCACTGGCGGATGCGACCAGCGCGCGAATGCCGGTCACGTCGGCCGCATCCGCGCTCTGCGCGCCCATGCCCGCATGGAGCTGCGCGTAGCCAAGGTCAAAGTCGGGCGCCGGCGGCGCCATGGCAATCAGGTCCTGCAGCCACACCGTGGAGCCGTCCGCAAACTCGAATTTCTGGATGGCCGCGTTGAGCACGTCGTCCGTGCGGGGAATCATGACCTGAACCCCCTGGTCAGGCCCCCACTGCAGCTTGAGCGTGACGCGCGCTTCGCCGTCCAGCGGAGAGACCGCAACGCCCCATGACAGGCCGATGTCAGCCAGTGACAGCCCCGGCCCGAAGACCACCGTTTTCAGGGGCAACAGCCCGGCTTCCAGGTAAGGCTGCAGCACCGCAAAATTGTTGGCCGTCAGCAGAATCGTCTGCAGCGGATGCGAGTCATAGTAATCACTGGCCGGCCCCCAGCTTTGCAGCACGTCGGCGAACCCCGGGTTTCTGAACAGCGCGGGAAGCGGCTTGATGTAGCTCGCGAATTCATCGCTCCACTCCTGGCTGTTTGTTGTGCCTTGCTGTTGTTCGTAATAGGCGTTACGCGCAGCTTCAAGCGTGTCAAAGAAACCTCCGCCCCAGTAGAATTTCCCGCCGTGCTGGTAGCTGTATTGAATTTTGCTGCCGTAGCTAAAGCCTTGCTCCTGGTAGATGCTTTCAATGACATCGTCCAAGCCATTCCTGTTTTGGTCCAACCCGCCGTTGCTGAGTTCATGCTCGCTGAGCAGCAGGTCCATCCCGGTATTGTTGGGGTCCACCAAAATTCTCACCGTCTCACGCGGCGTTGATGTGCCGTAGTAGAGCTCAAAGCGCCTGTAAGCCCTTGCCAGCACCGTGTCGTGGCCGTCACCCACCACCATGGTTTTGCCGTATTCCAGGTACTGGTCGCCGCTACCGGCCATGAGGGTGTTGCCCCCGCTGAGGATGGCGTTGCCCGTGCCGCCGTACGCGAACCCGGCGTTGTAAATGATGTTGTCACCCACGCCGCCAATGACCGATGAATAGCCGTCGGCCATCACGGTATGGTTGCCGTCGGAAAGCGTGACCTGCCCCAGCTGGTAATTCCACTGGCGATGGGCAAAAACACCGGAAACATAAGCCGGCAAAGGCCCCGCGGTAGCGGCGGCTCCCGGGTCTTCCAGCGTTATGCCGGTATCAAGGCCTGAATAGAAACGGGTGAGGTAAGTCGAACTTGACTCCTCGGTAATGATCTCCGGCGGCGAGCCCGGCTCCGACCGCACATACTGAATCCGGGGACTGGTCGTAGTGCCCGCTTCAGAGCTGCGCACCGACCACGCCACGCCGCGCCATATCTGCTGGTAGGACACGGAGCCAGACATTGAAGCCAGCGAGATGAATTCATCCGAAACCGTCTGTGACTGGTCGCTGACGGCGACCGCTGTGTCGCTGCGGGATGCGTAATCTACCCAATCACCATCGCTAAATGCCCATTGAGTACCCGCCACACTGGTGGACGGTGTTGTCCACGTCGTGCTTGAGTTGCTCATCAGCTGGTGCGTGTAAGTCGTGGTGGTGACGTATTCGTAGCTGTTGTTATCAAGCAGGCGCAGGGCATCGGCGATGTACCAGCCGCCATCTGCCTGCCGGGCATAGCCTTGCGCAGAATATTCCGCTCCGATCCGGCTGCGCGCTTCCGCCTTGGCCGTTTCAATAAGGCTGCCTTGAAGGTTGACCCACTGAGGGGTGGAGGCATCGACCAAGGCCTGCACCGAAAGCGTATTGCCTTGCGGGTCCTTGAACAGCAAGGAGGTCTGCGTGGCACCGTAGTAATCCTTGACCAGCATGCGAGTGTCTGTGCCGCGAACTCCGACCTCGAGGTCGTTATTGACTCGCCTGGCTGTGAGGCTCTCCAGCTGCAGGCCGGAGGCGTCGAGCTCAATGACCGAGCCTTCGGGCGAATGGTCTTCCAGCGTCGCCTGGCCCATTCCGTAGCCCAGCACGTAGGTGTCCAGGCCATTGCCGCCCCGCAAAATGTCAATGCCGGAGCCGCCGGAGAGCCGGTCATCACCATCCCCGCCGTCAATCACGTCATCCCCCGCGCCGCCGCGCAGCGTATCGCTCCCCGCGCCACCCGAGAGGATGTCGTTGCCCACGCCGCCATCCAGCGTGTCGTCTCCGCCGGCCGCGGTCAACCGGTCATTGCCCGCATCCCCGGTTAAAACGTTGGCGGCGCCCGAGGCGTCCAGAACGTCGTTGCCATCGCCGCCGTTGAGTGTGGCGTTGCCCGCCCATCCCGTCAGCAGGTCATTGCCGTTCCCGCCCCGCAAGGTCACGCCGCTGTGCTGGGCGCTGAGCTCGTCATTGCCCGACCCGCCCGTGAGCACCTGGTTCTCGCCGGTGCTCTGCAGGCTGGCGTCTTCGCTCAGGTGGTTTTGCAGCCAGTCGCCCAGCGCCACACCATCGATGGAAGCAATGCTGCCGCCCAAAGCCCCGGTAATGCGCAAATTACCGCTGTCACCGTAGTTCAGCACCAGATCGGCGCCGCTGGTGCTGACCGTGTAAGGGCCGCTGTCGGCGAGCTTCAAGGTATTGGTGCCGCTGGTATCGCTCACCGTGTCGCCGGCGCCGGCTTCGTAGCTGTCGTTGCCCTCACCTCCGTCCAGCAGGTCGGCACCGGCACCGCCTATCAGCGTGTCATTGCCTTTGCCGCCGTAAAGGGTGTCGTTGCCGCCGCCGCCCTTGAGCACGTCGTCTCCGTCGCCGCCGTCCAGGTAGTCGTTGCCGTGGAATTCAGCGGCCAGGTTCTCCGGCTCGTCGTCGCCGTTGAGGGTGTCATTGCCGCTGCCGCCATAGAGGGTGTCGTTGCCGCCGCCGCCCCTTAGCACGTCGTCTCCGTCGCCACCGTCCAGGTAGTCGTTGCCGTGGAATGCTCCGGCCAGGTTGCTTTCGGTGTCATCACCCAGCAATACGTCGTTGCCGGTACCGCCATACAGCACATCGTCTTTGCCACTGCCAGCCAGCAGATCGTCGCCTTCCTGGCCGTCGAGGTAGTCATTGCCATGAAACTCGCCGGCCAGCAGGTCCTGCGTGTTGTCGCCGTTGAGCATGTCATTGCCCGAGCCACCGTAAAGGATGTCGTCTTTGCCGCCGCCAGCCATACGGTCGTCGCCGCCTTCTCCGTCGAGGTAGTCGTTGCCGTGAAATTCACCCGCCAGCTGAGCCTCCACGTCATCGCCGTGCATGAGGTCGTTGCCCGCCCCGCCAAAGAGTGTGTCGTCCTTACCGCCGCCTATAAGACCGTCGTTTCCGTCCCCGCCATCCAGAAAGTCGTTTCCATGGTCGGCTCCTGCAACCGAGCCATAGGTGTTGGGCACATTGGTGCCGTCGCCCACCAGGGTGTCGTCGTCGGCGCCACCTTCCACAATATCGTTGCCCGCACCGCCGTACAGCACATCAACGCCGGCGCCGCCGTCAATGCGGTCATTGCCGCGGCCGGCGTAGACCGTGTCATTGCCCGCACCCGCGTCGATCACGTCAGGCGCATCGTCATAAACCAGCGAGCCACCATTCTGGGCCAGCGTCGGTTCCCAATCCGCCGTGGGGCTGTTTCGCTGGAAGACGTTCAGCCCGCTGGCGCTGAGGATGGTGTCGTTGCCCGCGCCGCCATGGATGGTGTCGCTGCCCGCACCGCCGCCTATCAGGTCGTTGCCGTCGCCGCCGTCGATCTCGTCGTTGCCGCCGCCGCCAACCAACGCATCGTTGCCGCCCAGCCCGCTGATCTTGTCGTTGCCATTGCTGCCGATGATGACGTCGCGGTAGCCGGCTTCCACCACGCCGCCGGCCAGCGTGCCGTCGGCCGCCCAGGTAGTGCTGTTCCAGTCGTAGCGCGGGTGGCCGGTTCCAGGATCGTCGACGAGCTGGCCGTGCTGGTCGCCGGTGAAGATGTGGGCAACTTCGGGCGTCTCCGCCAAAGTGCCTTCCATCGTCAACCCTAGTTGACCGTTTTGCCAACCCTGCACGCGAATGTAATTCAGGCTCGAATCTTTTTGAATCACAAGGGTTTTGTTATCGCCACTGCCAAGCAAGACGAATACAAAGCCTTGTTCTTTGTTGTACCAAGAGTTGTCGTCCAGCTTCTTGCCGCCTTGCAAGGTCACACCGTCCACTTCAATAGAACCTTGACCGTCACTGTCAATCACCACATCACTGCCAAAAGTGCCCGTGAACTTATAGGTGTCATTGCCAGCGCCGCCATAGAGCCAGTCGTTGGCGTTGTCACCAGTTCCACCATTCAGGCTGTCGTCGCCGGCGCTGGCATAAAAGACATCGCCTTTGTTGCCTCCGGTAAAGGTGTCACCGCCGGCACCGCCGATAAAGATCTGGCCTTTGTTGGCATCCTTGGCCGTCGCGGTCGCCCCTGAACTGCCGGCAACCACATTCCATTGGTCATAGGTGACATCTCCAACGGGAGCACCATTTTCATCGGTCACGGCAGTCAGCCACTTGCCGACATAGTTCACCGCCTTGTTCTGCACGTTGGCCAAGCCGGCAGCTTGGGCAGACGTGTATTGCAGCAACTCACCGGTTTGGTTAAAGAACTCTTGCCCGGCATAGTCGTTGCCCTGCCAGAAATACCATTCGATGCTCTGAGCGGTCAGGGCGTCTTGTGCAGCCCGGCTCAGGCCGGCCATATTCGTGCCCAGCTTTTGCAGGTCATTGGCGAAGTGGCTGAGCATGGCATTGGGGGCGGTGTCCGTTACCCCAATCTGGTTGCGATTGAGCTTGACCAGAAAATCCTGCTCTGTGCCAGTAATCAAATCCACCGCATAGAAATTTCTGTCAAATATCAGCGGCAAGGCGCCCGGCAAAGTGGCGGCCCATTTGTTAAAGGTCGGGCTCATCAAGCCTGCGGCATGCAAATCAATGCTGTGCTTGGCGGTCATGCCCAGCTCGGTTTCGCCGGCGGTGAACAAGGAGGTGCGTGTGCCCGAGGTTTCGATAAAGGGCAAGAGAAAGAGCGTTTTTTCCAATATCTCGCCTTTGACGGCCCAAGCCTGGACCTTGGCCGAGCGCGCGGTGTAGTCGCCGCCCGGACTGAAGTCGGCCAGGGCCTCCGGAATACCCCCCAGATGGGGATCGAGCAGCGCATTGGCAAAGAGCTTGGCCCTGATGGCGGCCAGCGGCCCCAAGGCGCCCAGGGCGTACTGCGTAGGGTCGGCGGACTTGCCAAATGGCGCGGGCGCAAATACCTTGGCGGCCTGGTCAAAATACACCGCCATCATGGCGGCCAGGCCGCCGCCCAGGCTGTGCCCGGTAAAGGTGACGGTTTTGCCGAGATCGGCGGCAACCCTTTGGTAGAGCTCTGCCGCGGCAACCGCTTGCGGGCCCAGCAGTCCGGCAGCCAGGGGCAGATTGCCCGCGAGCCAGTCGCCTGCCTGCCCCGCGCCTGAACCACCAAACTGCGTACCCGCATAGGCGATCACGATTTCGCCTGTCACATCCCGATAGACCCGGGCGCTAAAACCGCTGCCCGGAAAACTGGCATTGGGGCCGGACCCTGAAATGGCGTATTGAGTTAACTCGGTCCATCCCTGTGGAATAGGGGCATAGTTGCCCCTAAATTGTCTGGCGTCCCTGTAGGCGTCGCCTGACAGCAGTGCGTACTCGAATGGTTGCGTCACTTTGAGCTTCCTGTTTCTTGGGCTGGTGCAGAAAGCGCGGTTGGACTTGTTGCTCCCTCCCGCGGGCGACAAGTGTTGATATGACCATAGCTAAGAGGATGCTTAACTAACCAAGCCTCTTTGTTTTTTAGCGATATGCGTAGTTCATGAAATTGGGCGTACTCAGCGGCTGTGCCGTATAGCAACATGTTTGGCTCGCGCAATGCACGCGGCAAGTCGTGAATTCGAATGGGAACAAATTGAGTTCCTACAAGCTTCGCTACCTCGTCGCAATCACCCCAGGCATATCGCCCCCAGTCTTGTCCCGGTATTTCCTGTGAGCGGTAATAAGATCCCCCTCGTAGCGTGACGTACCATGCGCCTTCGTGCTGATCAAGAAGGGAAGGGCCAAATCCTTTGAATAACTGCGTGACCTTGCCAGTTGTTCCGCCGGCATCGAACGTCAGCGTCGTATCTCTTGAAATGATGGTTCCCCCATACCGTGTGAACCCTTGATTAAGGCGCTCGTAGGAGCGCTTCAAATGCACGACGATCACTCGACCATCGTGCAGTTGCACCTCCTCATCCCATTCAAGATCAAACCACCGGTCGTACAGGCAGCCACTCAGCAATGAAGTGGATGCCGCGGCAAGCAACAAGGCGCGGCGCTTCATGCTGGGGCTCCAGCAGTTCTCGCCATGAGGTGAAGCAAGGGCGTGGTGAAGAGGAGAACAAACAACAGGAACTTGATCAGCAAGCGCATGGACCCATCGGGTATGGGGTTGCCGATTTTTTCAACGACCCAACCGCAGAAGGCGACCCACGCTGCAATCACGATGGAGAGGAAAACTCCTTTCATGGATTGCTTCTGTTTTTGTCTTCGGAAAGATCAGGCATGTTTCGCCATGCCGTCGTTGATTGATTTGAAATAAGCACGCCCTCTCCTTTATTTTTGTAGTGCCGTAGCGGCCGAACTTTAAAGAGATGATGAAGAACACGCCAATAGCGTTTACGCATTCGTGAATACCCATCTCTCATAGAGAGAATGGACACAAACACAAGCGTGAACACAGACGTGGACACAGACCCAAACCCAAACATCCACGCTCCCGCATGCGCAACTCACGCATGCGGGAGGCGGTGGGATTGAATGCGAGGAACGTTGATGTTCCTCTGAGGTGAGTGCGAAAGGAGGTGCGCCGCACCGTGAAAGCTGGTGGGCTTGGTGCTGGCAACGCACCCAGGTTCTTTGTGAACGAAATTCAGACAAACGTAACCGCGCGTGATGCGCGTTCGCTGCAGCCGCTGATGCAGCTGCTGCTAATGCAATTAATGCCGGTGGCGCAGCAGTCGCAAGCCGTTGCCCACCACCAGCAGGCTCGCGCCCATGTCGGCAAATACCGCCATCCACATGGTGGCCGTGCCGAAGACGGCCAGGACCAGGAAGATACTTTTGATGCCCAGCGCCAGGCTGATGTTCTGCCACAGGATGGCATGCGTGTTTTGCGACAGCCGCACGGTTTCGGCCACGCGCTCCAGGTTGTCGTTCATGATGACCACGTCAGCCGCTTCCATGGCGGTGTCGGCGCCGGCTCCGCCCATGGCAAAACCGATATCGGCCTGGGCCAGCGCGGGCGCGTCGTTGATGCCGTCGCCCGCCATGCCGGTGGCGCCGTAGCGTTGCTGCATGTCGCGAATCGCTTCGAGCTTGGCTTCGGGCAGCAGGTCGCCGCGCGCGTCTTCGATGCCGGCCTGGGTCGCGATGGCACGTGCCGTGGCGGCGTTGTCGCCGGTCAGCATCACGGGCGTGACGCCCAAGACCTTGAGGTCGATGATGGCCTGGCGTGAGGTCTGCTTGATGGTGTCGGCCACCGCGAACAGCGCCAGTACGCGGCTTTCGTCGGCCAGCAGGGTCACGGTGCGGCCTTGCTGTTCGTGGTGGGCCAGTTCAGCTTCGAGTTCCACACCGCACAAACCCATTTCATGGATCAGGCGGTGGTTGCCCAGCACCAGGAGCCGGCCGCCGGCCACGCCCGAGGTGCCGCGCCCCGGCAAGACCTTGAAGTCCTGCACATCGGCGGCCTCGCTCTTCAAACCGGCCGCGATGGCTCGGGACACCGGGTGGTCGGAGCGCGCGGCCATGCCGGCGGCCAGCTGCGTGAGGTTCGCGGGGCCGCCTTCGTCCCAGGCGCGCCAGTCCACGAGTTGCGGTTTGCCTTCGGTAATGGTGCCGGTCTTGTCGAGCGCGACGGCCTTGAGCAGGCGCGCCTGCTCAAGATAGGTGCCGCCCTTGACCAGGATGCCGCGTCGCGCGGCGGCCGACAGGCCGCTGACGACGGTAACCGGCGTGGAAATCACCAGCGCGCAGGGGCAGGCAATGACCAGCAGCACCAGGGCCTTATAGAGCGAGTCTTGCCAGCTGAGGCCCGCGAGCAGCGGCATCAGCACGGCGACCGCGACAGCGATGGCAAACACCGCGGGTGTGTAAACGGCTGCAAAGCGATCGACAAAACGTTGCGTGGGCGCGCGGCTGCCCTGGGCCTGCTCGACGGCATGGATGATGCGCGCCAGCGTGGTGTTGCTCGCCCCCGCGGTCACGCGGATGCTGATCTCGCCGGTTTCATTGATGGTGCCGGCAAACACCGCGTCGCCGATTTCCTTGTCGACCGGAATGCTTTCGCCGGTGATGGGCGCCTGGTTGATGGCGCTGCTGCCCTGGATGACCACGCCGTCCAGCGGCACGCGCTCGCCGGGGCGTATGCGCAGCACAGCATGCAGCGGCACGGCGGCCACCGGCGTGACGGCCCAGGCGCCGCCTTTCCCTTGCATCAGCGCCTGTTCGGGCGCCATGTCCAGCAGGCCTTTGATGGCGTTGCGGGCGCGGTCCACCGCGCGCGCTTCGATCAGCTCGGCAATGGCGTAAAGTGCCATCACCATCGCGGCTTCCGGCCATTGCCCTATCAGGAAGGCGCCGGTGACGGCCACTGACATCAGTGCGTTGATGTTGAGCTTGCCGCGCAGCAGGGCGGCCATGCCTTTTTTGTAAGTGTCCAGCCCGGCCAGGGCAATGGCCAAGGCGGCCACCGCCATGCCGGCGATTTTCCAGGCCAGCAGGTCCGGGGCAAAAAAGGACAGGGCTTCGGCGCCCGCCGCGAGCACCAGCGCCGCGACCAGGCGGGTGGCGCCGCCAAAACTGCTGCCGTGGCTGTGCGCATGGTCGTGGTGATGGCCTTCATGGCCGTCCGCTTGCGAGGCGGCGGATTGGGCCGGCTGTGGGTCAAAACCGGCTTTGCGAATCGCCTCCAGGGCGGGCGCATAAGCTTCTTCGCCAGCGTCTATGCGCAGCGTGCGCGCGCCCAGCTGGAAGCCCAGCGAGCGTATGCCGGCAATGGGCTCCAGCGCGCGGCGTATGTCCGATTCCTCGGCGCTGCAGTCCATGGTGGCGATGCGAAATAGCCGTCCCACGGCGCCGGCCGCCACGGGTGCCGGGGCGTGTGCGGCGTGGGCACCGCCGCAGCAGTCGCTGGTAGGGGCATCCAGGGTGGAAACAAGGTGTTTTTCAGATTTCATGGCTTAATTGGAAACCCTGTAGCGGCCTTAGAGTCAAGTGACCCTGATGCCATGTGGGACGGTATTGAAGGAGGTCGCCATGAAAATCGGGGAACTGGCCAAAACCGCGCAAACCCAGACGGAAACCATACGCTACTACGAGCGTGAGGGCTTGCTGCCTGAAGCGGCGCGCACCGGCTCGAACTACCGCATTTACGACGAAAGCCATGTGCAGCGCCTGGCCTTCATACGCCACTGCCGCTCGCTGGACATGACGCTGGCCGAGATCCGCACGCTGCTGAACTTCAAGGACGCGCCCGCCGGCAGCTGTGCCGACGTCAACACCTTGCTAGATGAACACATTCACCACGTCGCCACTCGCATACGCGAACTCAAGGCGCTGGAAAAAGACCTCAAGCTGCTCCGCGAACAATGCGCCAGCGGCCAGGCTGCGGGCGACTGCGGCATCCTCAGCGGCCTGGAAAAAGCCGCGCTACAGCAAAGCCAGAACCGCACGCCGGTGGACCGCGGCCGTGCGGCCCACATTCATGGTGCGCACCCGCAGGTGGGCGCCCCCGCCGGCGGCAAGGCGGGCGGCTCACGCAAGTGAGCCGGCCAGTGACCTGATGAGCAGGGCCGGCTTGCAGTATTTTTGCAAAGCGCTTGCTTGCTAAAAATAATGGATTTTGCTATGGTCCGTTCTTATGGACAAACCCGCCGCGCGTTCGCGCCCCGCTGCACGCGCCTCCCGCCCTTCAAAAACCCCTGCCGCCGCCGCTGAAAAACGCCCGCGCGGCCGCCCGCGCAAAACCCTGGACGAGCGCGACGACGGCAACCGCCGCCTCGAACTCATCACGGCCGCCGCCCGGCTGTTTCGCCAAAAAGGCTTTGATGCCACCAGCACGCGCGACATCGCGGCCGCTGTCGGCATGCACAGCGGGTCACCTTTCTACCATTTCAAAAGCAAGGGCGCGCTGCTCCATGCGGTGATGGAAGAAGGCATGCGCTCGGCGATTCAGCGCCAGGCCACGGCCCTGCAGCCGGCGAAGCCTGTCCCCGACGCAACTGCGCAGCTGCGGCTGCTGATTCGCAACCACTTCGACGTGCTGCTGGGCCCCGGCAGCGACTTCATTCCGGTCATGCTCTATGAATCGCGTTCCATCACGGCCCGGCAGCGTGCGCTGCTCGCCAAGCTGCAAAGCGATTACGAAGCTGTGTGGGAGCCGGTGCTGGAGGCCTTGGCCAAAGCAGGGCAGCTCAAGGGCCCGGTGAAGCTGGCGCGTCTTCTGATGTTCGGTGCGCTCAACTGGTCGGTGCAGTGGTTTGACGCGAAAAAATCCGCCACGCTGGATGACCTCACCGACGCGGCTATGGCGCTTTTCATTCACGTCCCCGCGCGGGGCAAACCCACAAAGGCTTTGGCATGAGCTACCAATCCGTTTTCCGGCCCGGCCTGTTTGCGGGCCAGGTCATCGTCGTCACAGGTGGCGGTTCCGGCATAGGGCGCTGCATCGCGCATGAGCTCGCCGCGCTGGGCGCGCACGTGGTGCTGATAGGCCGCAAGATCGACAAACTGCACAGCGTGGCCGGCGAAATCGTGGCGCAGGGCGGCCGCGTCAGTTTCCACCCCTGCGATATCCGCCAGGAAGAAGCCGTCAAAACCACCATTACCGCCATTGTGGTGGCCCAGGGCCGCATCGACGGCCTGGTCAACAACGCGGGCGGCCAGTACATCACGCCGCTGGAAGCCATCAGCGCCAAGGGCTGGGAGGCCGTCATCAACACCAACCTGACCGGCGGCTTCCTGATGGCGCGCGAATGCTACCTGCAGGCCATGCAGGAAAAAGGCGGCAGCATCGTCAACATCGTGGCCGACATGTGGGGGTCCATGCCCAGCATGGGCCACAGCGGCGCGGCGCGCGCCGGCATGGTGAGCTTCACCGAAACCGCCGCGGCCGAATGGGCCAAAAGCGGCGTGCGTGTGAACGCGGTGGCGCCGGGCTATATCGCCTCCAGCGGCATGGACCACTATCCGCCCGAGGCCGGCCCCATGCTGCGCGAGATGCGAAACACCGTGCCGCTGGGCCGCTTCGGCACCGAAAGCGAAACCTCGGCCGCCGTGGTGTTTTTGCTCAGCGAGGCCGCGAATTTCATCAGCGGCACGACGCTGCGCGTGGACGGCGCCAGGCCCCAGGTGCGCATGGGCTGGCCTATGCAGCAGCCCGATGCCCAAGCGCTTCAGCGCGACGCCATCAAACCCTTCGACGGCTTTCACTTGGCCGAAACGCCGAAAGTCTTCCAGCCATGACACTGTTCCAGTCGGCCTGGAATGCGCAGTCGCCGCAGGCCTTGCAGCGGCGTGAGGCCATGCTTGCGCGCATTGCGGCGCTGCGCGCGCTTGAAGAACGCAGTGCCGCCGCCTCGGCGAAGTCGCGGCCCGCCTTCGAAAAA
This sequence comes from Polaromonas sp. CT11-55, assembly GCF_047303325.1. NCBI lineage: Bacteria > Pseudomonadati > Pseudomonadota > Betaproteobacteria > Burkholderiales > Comamonadaceae > Polaromonas > Polaromonas sp. CT11-55. The sequence continues at coordinate 130,066 of NZ_JBKBEX010000013.1, forward strand.
CGTGGCCAGCTCCTGCCGCGCGAGCGCGTGGCGCTGTTGCTGGATGCCGGCGCGCCCTGGCTGCCGCTGTGTTCGCTCGCAGGCTATCTGCAGGACAGCAAGGATGCCGCCCAGTCGGTGCCGGGCGGCGGCGTGGTGGCCGGCATAGGTTTTGTCAGCGGCGTGCGCTGCATGCTGGTGGCCAGCGACTCGGGCATAGAAGCCGGCGCGGTGCAATCCATGGGCCTGGAAAAAATCCTGCGTGTGCAGGAGATCGCGCTGCAGGGCAAGCTGCCTTTTGTGCACCTGGTGGAAAGCGCGGGCGCCAACCTCATGCGCTACCGGGTCGAGGGTTTTGTGCAGGGCGGCGCGCTGTTTCGTAACCTGGCGCGCCTGTCGGCGGCCGGCATTCCCGTCATCACCGTGCAGCATGGCTCGGGCACCGCGGGCGGGGCCTACATGCCGGGCCTGAGCGACGTGGTCATCATGGTGCGTAACCGTTCGCGCGCCTTCCTGGCCGGCCCGCCGCTGCTGATGGCGGCCACCGGCGAAGTGGCGACGGAAGAGGAACTGGGCGGCGCGTTGATGCACAGCGCGGTATCCGGCCTGGGCGAGCAATTGGCCGGGGATGACCGCGAGGCGCTAGGCCTGGCGCGCGAAGTCGTGGCGCGCACCGGGTGGGCGCAGGCCGAGGCCAGGAACAGGGCGCAAGACCCGCTGTACCCGGCGGAGGAATTGCTGGGCTTGGTGCCGGACGACCTGCGCCAGCCGCTGGACATGCATGAGGTGATCGCGCGGCTGGTCGACGGTTCGGATTTTTTGCCCTTCAAGGCGCTTTACGGCGCGGCGACCGTTTGCGTGCAAGCGTCCCTGGACGGGCATGCCGTCGGCATCCTCAGCAACAACGGCCCGATCGACGTGGCCGGCGCCAACAAGGCGGCCCATTTCATCCAGCTGATGTGCCAGCTGGGCCACCCCATTCTCTACCTGCAGAACACCACGGGCTATATGGTGGGCAAGGAAAGCGAGCAGGCCGGCATGATCAAGCACGGCTCAAAAATGATCCAGGCCGTCACCAATGCCACGGTGCCGCAGATCACCGTCCAGTGCGGCGCCTCCTTCGGCGCGGGCAACTACGGCATGTGCGGCCGCGGCTACGCGCCGCGTTTTCTCTTCAGCTGGCCCAGCGCCAGAACAGCCGTGATGGGCGGTGAACAGGCCGCGCGCACCATGCAGATCGTGGGCGAGGCGGCGCTGGCGCGCAAGGGCATCGCACCCGACCCGGCCCAGTCGCGGGCCCAGTACGACAAGATCGTTGCCATGTTCGAGGCCCAGGCCGATGTGTTCTACACCTCGGGCCTGGTGCTGGACGACGGCGTGATAGACCCGCGCGATACGCGCGCCGCGCTGGCGCAGTGCCTGGACATCTGCGCGCAGGCCGAGCTGCGGCAACTCAGGCCCCTGCAGTTTGGCGTGGCGCGTATGTAGGCCGCGCGAAACAGACAAAGAACCGGAGACAAACGTGCAATACACCCACGAACATCTGGAAATCCAGAAAACCCTCAAGCGCTTTATAGACGCCGAGATCAATCCGCATGTCGACGAATGGGAGGCGGCCGAGATATTCCCTGCGCACGAGGTTTTCAAGCAGCTCGGCAACCTGGGCCTGTTGGGCCTGACCAAACCTGAGGAGTACGGCGGCGCGGGCCTGGATTATTCCTACAGCATGGCCATGGCCGAGGCGCTGGGCCACATTGACTGCGGTGGCGTGCCCATGGCCATCGGTGTGCAGACCGATATGTGCACGCCGGCGCTGGCGCGCTTTGGCAGCGAGGAACTCAAGCGCGAGTTCCTCGCGCCCGCGATTGCCGGCGACACCGTGGGCTGCATAGGCGTGAGCGAGCCCGGCGCGGGCAGCGACGTGGCCTCCATCAAAAGCCGGGCACGCAAGGACGGCGGCGACTATGTGATCAGCGGCCAGAAGATGTGGATCACCAACAGCCTGCAGGCTGACTGGATGTGCATGCTGGTCAATACCGGCGAGGGCCCCGCGCACAAGAACAAAAGCCTGGTGATGGTGCCCATGCGCGAGAACGGCAAGCTGCGCAAAGGCATTGAAGCGGCGAAGAAGATCAAAAAAATCGGCATGAACTCGTCCGACACCGGCCTGATCTATTTCGACGAGGTGCGCGTGCCGCAGCGCTACCTCATAGGCAGCGAAGGCTCGGGCTTTGTCTACCAGATGATGCAGTTCCAGGAGGAGCGCCTCTGGTGCGCGGCCAGCTGCATACAGTCGCTGTCCAACTGTATTGAGTGGACGGTCGAGTGGGCGCATGAGCGCCAGCTCTTCGGCGCCGCGCTGGCTGACCAGCAATGGGTGCAGTTCAAGCTGGCGGAGATGAAGACCGAGGTCGAAAGCCTGCGCGCCATGACTTACCGCGCCTGCGAGCTCTATGTGCAGGGCCAGGACGTGACCGAACTCGCCTCCATGGCCAAGCTCAAGGCCGGGCGGCTCAACCGCCTGGTGCCTGACACCTGTCTGCAGTTCTGGGGCGGCATGGGCTACACCTGGGAGAACAAGGTGGCGCGCATGTTCCGCGACGGGCGGCTGGCCTCCATAGGCGGCGGCGCCGACGAAGTCATGATGGGCATCATCGCCAGGATCATGGGTGTGGCCAAGTCCGGCAAGAAGCCTGCCTGAAACCGCGCGCCGCAGCCCATATGGCCAAAAAGATCACAAGCCTGCTGGTGGCCAATCGCGGCGAGATTGCCCGCCGCATTCTGCGCACCGCCCATGCTATGGGCATCAACACGGTGGCCGTGTATTCGGACGCCGATGCCGGGGCCCCGCATGTGCGCGAGGCCGGTACGGCCTGTGCGTTGGGTGGTGACAGCTCGGCCGATAGCTATTTGCGGATTGACAAGCTCATCGCAGCGGCGCAGGCCGGCGGCGCCGACGCGGTACATCCCGGCTACGGTTTTCTCAGCGAGAACGCGGCCTTTGCCGAAGCGGTGATCGCTGCGGGGCTGGCCTGGGTAGGGCCGCCGCCGGCCGCGATCCGGCAACTGGGAAGCAAGTCGGCCGCCAAGCAGTTGGCGCAGGCGCACGGTGTGCCTTGCCTGCCGGGCTACCAGGGAGCGGACCAGTCGGACGCGCGCTTTGAAGCGGAGGCTGCGCGCATAGGCTACCCCGTCATGGTGAAGGCCGTGGCCGGCGGGGGCGGGCGCGGCATGCGGCTGGTGGAGGCTGCGGGGCATCTGCGGGCGGCTTTGCACAGCGCGCGTTCGGAGGCCGCGTCGGCTTTCGGCAGCGAAGAGCTGCTGATCGAAAAAGCCTTGCTGAACCCCCGCCATGTCGAGGTGCAGGTGTTTGCCGATGCCCATGGCCGCTGCATCCACCTGGGCGAGCGCGACTGCTCGGTGCAGCGTCGCCACCAGAAATTGATTGAAGAGACGCCGAGTCCCGCCATCAGTGCGGCCTTGCGAGCCCGCATGTGCGCGGCCGCCGTGGCGCTTGCGCAGGCGGCCGCTTATGTGGGCGCCGGTACGGTGGAATTTCTGGTCGAGGGAGACAACTTCTTTCTCATGGAGATGAACACGCGCCTGCAGGTCGAGCACCCGGTCACTGAAGCGGTAACCGGGCTGGACCTGGTCGAGTGGCAGTTGCGCATCGCGCGCGGCGAGGATTTGCCGCTGGCTCAGGACGACGTGGTGTTCACCGGCCATGCCATCGAGGTGCGCCTGTGCGCCGAGGATGAGGACTTCAGGCCGCATGCCGGTACCGTTCAGCGCTTTCGTGAGCCGGGCGGCATCCGCTTTGACCACGCCTTGTTCGAAGGCCTGGTAGTGCCGCCGCACTATGACTCCATGCTGGGCAAGCTTGTGGCCCATGCCGCCACGCGGGGCGAGGCCGTGGACAAGCTCATCGCTGCGCTGGGTCGCACAGAAGTGCTGGGCCTGCCGACCAACCGGGCCTTTCTGGCCGCCTGCCTGGACCACCCGGTGTTCCGGGCCGCAGGCGCGCTGATTCCCTTCCTGGCGGAGCAGGGTGCCGCTTTGCGCGAGATGCTGCGGAAAGAACAAGCGCAGGTGCTATTGCCGCTGGGGCTGGCGGCACTTTTTCCCGAAGCGACCGATCTGCCCTGCCCATTCCCGAAACCGCTCAGACTGAGGCATCGCGGCCAGGTACTGGAGCTCCGTGTGCGCGAACAGGGCAGGGGAGGGCTGGCTGTGGAAGCCGATGGGCAGGCGCAGCAGGTGTTGGTCACGCCAGGTGCCGGTGGCACCGCCACGGTTTGCATGGGCGGCACACAGCAGCGGGTGGCAGCCATGTGCCTTCAGGACGCCGTGGGACAGGCCGCCAGGCGCTGGCATGTACAGGCGGACAGTGTCGACCTGTTTCTGGATGACGCGAGCTTTGCTGCTGCAGCCTCGGGTGATGCGGACGCCTTGCTGGAGCTGCGCGCGCCCTTTAACGGCAAGGTCATCGCGGTGCATGCCGCGCCCGGCCTGGCCGTGCGGCGGGGCGACACCCTGCTGGTGATCGAGTCCATGAAACTTGAACATGCGATCAACGCCCCGCATGACGCCGTGCTGGCGGCTGTGATGGTGCAGGCCGGCCAGCAGGCTGCGACCGGCCAGGTCTTGCTGAGGTTCGAGACATGAGCGCGCCGCACGCAGGCCGCAGCGAAGACGAGGAAGCGATCACCGCCATGGCTGACGCCATGCGCCGCTTTGCCGAGCGCGAGATCGCGCCGCATGCCGCGGCATGGGACGAGGCCGGCGAGTTCCCGCGCGCGCTTTACACGCTGTCGGCCGGCATGGGTCTGCTGGGCCTGGGCTATCCCGAGGCGCTGGGCGGCACGCCGGCCTCCTGGCGGCTGCGCAATGTGGTCACGCTGGCCCTGTGCCGTTACGGCGGCAGCGGCGGCGTGATGGCCGGCCTGTTTTCCCACAACATCGCATTGCCGCCCGTGCTGCGCCATGGCAGCCCTGAGCTGCAGCGGGAAGTCATCACACCCGTGCTGCGCGGCGAAAAAATCGCCGCCCTGGCGATTACCGAACCCGGCGGCGGCTCGGATGTCGCCGCGCTGCGCACCACGGCGCGGCGCGACGGCGGCGACTATGTGATCGAAGGCGAAAAAGTTTTTATCACCTCGGGCGTGCGCGCCGACTTCCTGACCGTGGCCGTGCGCACCGGTGAGGCCAAAGGCCCTGCCGGCATTTCCCTGCTGGTGGTGCCGGGCGATGCGGCGGGCCTGTCGCGCAGCCCGTTGCAAAAAATGGGTTGGTGGTGTTCGGACACGGCGCAGCTGCGCTTCGACAATGTGCGCGTTCCGGCCCGCTACTTGGTCGGCGAAGAAGGCGCGGGCTTTCGCATGGTCATGGGCAACTTCAATGGCGAACGCCTGGCGCTGGCCGTGGCCGCGCTCGGTTTTTCCCAAGCCTGTTATGACGAGGCCCTGGACTGGGCGCGCCAGCGCAAGACTTTCGGCGCGGCCCTGGTCGAGCGCCAGGCGGTGCGCCACAAGCTGGTGGATATGCAGATGCGCATGGCCTCCACCAGCGCCTGGGCCGACGCGCTGGCGCTGCGTGCCGATGCAGGTGATGAGGCTTCAGGCGACGCCGACTGGGTGGCCCAGGTCTGCCTCTTGAAAAACCACGCCACACAAACCATGCAGTTCTGCGCCGACCAGGCGGTGCAGATCCTGGGCGGCATGGGTTATATGCGCGGCAGCAAAAGCGAACGCATTTACCGCGAGGTCAAGGTCATGATGATAGGCGGCGGCGCCGAGGACATCATGAAGGACCTCGCTGCACGACAATTAGGACTATGACCAAAACACAGCCCACCCCCGAAAGCACGATTGAATTCGAGCCGGAGTTCGTCGCCAGCCTTAAAGACCTGTTCGAGGAAAAAATCGTTTTTAACAAGCTGCTGGGTCTGAAGATCACCTCGGTAACGGCTGAACGGGTCACGGCCCGCATAGACATGCGCAACGAGCTGATAGGCCATTACGCGCACAACCGCATCCACGGCGGCGTGATCAGCGCCGGACTGGACGCCATGGGCGGGCTGGCGGTGATGGCGGCCATAGGCGCGCGCCACATGGACGAGGCGCCGCTGCAGCGCCTGCATCGCTTCACCAAACTGGGGACGATTGATCTGCGGATCGACTATTTGCGACCGGGGATCAGCGAGTACTTTGAGCTACGGGCCGAGGTGATGCGGTTGGGGTCGCGGGTGGCGAGTACGAGGATGGAGTTCCTCGGAGCCGATGGGAAGCTTTTTTCGACTGGCGCCGGGGCCTATATCGTTTCTTAGCCGGGTCTTGCGCCGGCCTTGCGCGCTCTTCCTCCTCCTTCCTTTTTTTTAGTTCAGCTGGCCGGGTCTCGCCCCGGCGGGCGAGGTACTTTTCTTTGCTTCGCCAAAGAAAAGTACCCAAAAGAAAGGCGACCCGCAGTCTGGGTCCCTACGCTTCGCTACGGGCAACCTGCGGTGCTCGAGCCAAGCGGGGTCAAAAACAACTCGCTTCGCTCAAACACGTTTTTGCCCTGATCCGC